>JAXJTA010000237.1:0-5529 GCA_036309825.1 Eubacterium sp.
CTTCTGTGTAATGGAGATACCTTTGACCAGGATCTGGTACTGACTGTTTTTTGTCTCCTCGGCTGTCAGCAGGTCGCGCACCTGCTCCTCATCGATCGAGAGTACATCCGAGAGCGCCTTGATGGTCGGCTCCACATATGGATGGGTCATCTGACCGTTCGAACCTTCCAGTTCCGTATTGACGACCTGACAATCGAGGATCACGTTATAGACTTTTTCGCTTGTCGCAAGAATTGTTCCGTTGCGGTCCGTGATATCACCGCGGCGGGCTGAGATCGTGCGGCTCTCATAGGACTGCTGTGCCTGACTCATGACGATCCGGGCATACTGCTGGCCGCTCATTGCATTGATCTGCGTAATTCGAAGGGCTAAACCGACTAAAGCCAGTATGACTAACAGAAATAGTCCTACCAGCTTTTTACTCGTCTTACTGCTTATTTTACGCTTGAGCATGCGCTCTTCGCGTCTTTGTTTTTTTGTTTTCTTTGCCAAACCAAGACCACCTTTATATCAGTTATTCCGGTTAATCGGGAATACTATACCACATCCTGACCGGAAAGTCTTGTTTTTTTACTCGCCGGAAGGAACGCTCTCGTACTGACGCACGTAGCTTTCATTATCGGCATTATAATATCTGATCTGGGATTCGGTTGCGTAATGCATTCCCAATGTATTAAGCGCAGTATTCTTCACATCATCCATGGATACGGAAGCCTGTGCCTGTTTGTAATAAGCGTCATTATCCGCTTGTAATTTACTGAGTGAAGTTTCCATCTCCGCGATCGTTTCGGTCTGTGTGATCAGATCGCTCCGAAGCCGGAGATAATGAATGCAGATCGCCATCGAAACAATGCACATGACGCCAAGGAACAGTACATAGCCGACGCTCATCGATTTGGCACGCGCGCGGTTCTCCCTTGTCCTCGCGCTTACCTTCGGTTTCGCCTGCTCAATGATCTCTTCCTCTGTCTGCTCCTCAAGGACGCGGACAGCGTTGCCATCTTCGTAGGATTCCTGCAGTCTGTAATATCTGTTGCCCGATCTTGTTGAATTTACCCTTCTTCTAGCCTCTTCATAGGCTGTGCTGTGTCGTCTGGCCATTTCGAACCACTCCCCTTGATAATCCGCTCAAACACACGGAGTTTCGAACTCTTGGAACGAGGATTTTCCTCCTGCTCCTTTTCCGTCGGAACGATCGGTTTTCTCGTAACAACTTTGCCCCTGGATACTCGGCCGCAGACGCAGACCGGGAATTCCGGCGGACAAATGCACGGATTCTCATTTCTTTTGAAATTATTTTTGACGATGCGGTCTTCCATCGACTGGAAGGTGATCACGCAGATCCGTCCCCCATCGTTCAGAATATTGATCATGCCGTCCAGAGATTCCTCCAGGACCTCCAGCTCACGGTTGACCTCCACGCGGATCGCCTGGAAGGTACGCTTGGCCGGATGGCCGCCTGTCGCCCTCATCTTTGCGGGGATCGAGGCTTTGATGATCTCAACCAGTTCGCCGGTCGTTTCCACCGGCTTCTTCTGCCGTTCCTGACAGATGTGTTTTGCGATGTTTTTCGCGAATTTCTCTTCTCCGTAGTCACGAATGACTTTGTACAGCGATTGTTCGTCGTATTCGTTTACGACCTCATAGGCGGAAAGCGCTTTTCTTCTGTCCATTCTCATGTCCAGACGCGCGTCCTCCCGGTAGGTAAACCCACGACCGGCGTTATCCAGTTGAAAGGATGATACTCCCAGGTCGAGAAGAATTCCGTCAACATGCGTAATTCCCTCATTGGCCAGCATGGCGACCATATCGCGGTAGTTCCCCCGCAGGATCGTTACACGATCCTTAAATTCCTTAAGCCGTTCCTGCGCTGCCGCAATCGCGTCTTCATCCTGGTCGATCCCGATGAGTCTTCCTTTGTCGGATAATCTCCTGCAGACCTCCAGCGAATGACCGCCACCGCCGATGGTGCCATCCACGTAGATCCCGTCAGGCTTTATATGCAGATTTTCAATGACTTCGTCCAAAAGAACGGATTTATGCTTGAATTCCATGTACTCCTGCCTCAGATAATGGTTCCAATATCCTGCAGTCCCTTCGCAATGGCATCCATGTCATTAAAGTCATTGTTTGCACTCCAGCGAGCCTTGCTCCAGATCTCGATGCGGTCCAGGTTCCCGGCCAGGATCACATCCTTCTCCAGATCAGCATATTCCCGCAGCGTTGCCGGTACGAGAATTCTCCCCTGCTTATCAAGCTCACAGACTGTCGCTCCGCTTACAAAGAAACGAGTGAAGGTTCTTGCGTCTTTACTTGCCAGTGGTAATTTGGACAGCTTCTGTTCAAATTCAGTCCATGACTCCTGAGAGTAGATCGACAGGCATCCGTCCAGTCCCCTTGTCAGAACAAAGCCCTCCCCGAGCTCGTCCCTGAATCTGGATGGGATGATCAGTCTGCCCTTACTATCGATTGTATGGTTGAACTCTCCCATGAACATAAGCTGTTACCCCTTGTCACTCCCCGTGACCGGAATGGATCGTGGTTTCCAATCTCCCCATTTTCTACCACAATCATCCACTTTTTACCACTTATTTACATTCTAATAGGCAAAAACGTAAAAATCAAGCCATTTTTACGTGAAAGAAGTATGAATTGTTCACAGAAAAATACACAAAAAAATGCCGACCCCGAAGGACCGGCATATCTGGTATCTATTCGATTTTCAAACACATTATCTGGTGTTTTCCGCGGAATTGTCCGAAGTGTCCAACTTTTCCGGAACACGTTTTTTCTTCCCGAAAAGTTTTCCGAAAGGACTCGGAACCTCCATTTTGATGGTGGTGGGATCGAGCGCGTCGCGCAGGGCATCCCCCACAAAGTTCGTGCAGATGACCAGCACAATGATTACAACACCCGGCCAGACCCACAGCCACGGCTGATCGGTAAGGACGGTGATCGACTCCGCGCCGTTCAGCATATTGCCGAGACTCGCCTGCGGCGGCTGGATTCCCATACCGAGGAAGGATAAAGCCGCTTCGTCGAGGATCGAGATCGCCATGACGCTTGTCGCGAAGATCAGAATGTTCGCCATCGTGTTCGGGAGAATATCGGAAAAGAGGATATATCTCCTGCTCATGCCGGCGATCCGGCTGCTCTTGACGAAGTCCTGCTCTTTAATAGAAAGAACGCTTCCCCGAACGAGTCGGGCCACGCCCGGCCAGTCAACAAATCCGAGGATCAGAATAATGCTCCACATGCCCGGCCGGAAAATGACCGATGCCACGAGGATCAGCAGAATATACGGGAAGGACATGACCATATCGGTAAAACGCATGATGCACATATCCACGATGCCGCCGAAATACCCGGCGATCAGTCCCAGAACGACGCCGATGCCCGTCGAGATCAGCGTTGCCAGCGCTCCGACCGTCAGCGATATGCGTGTACCGTACAGAAGGCGGCTCAGCACATCACGGCCGATCTGATCCGTTCCCATCCAGTGGGTAAGAGACGGTGCCGCGGCAAAATCCGGCGTGATCTCCTCCGGAGAAAACGGAGCAATGACCGGCGCAAGGATCGCAAGGATGATGATCGCGATCACGATCCAGAAGCTGATCACACCGGCCTTATGATATTTGAACCGTCTGATGACGGACTGAATATAACTCTCTTCCATTTCTTCCTCCCGTCAGCCAAGGCGCACGGTCGGATCAACGACCGCATACAGAATATCGGTTACAAGATTGGCGGCAAGTACAACGACGGCCGAAAGCAGGCAGACAGCCATGATGACCGGATAGTCACGGGCAAGAACGGCATTCATCGTCATCAGGCCGAGGCCCGGCCACGAAAAGACCTGCTCGATAATGATCGAACCGCCGAAAAGTCCCGGGATCTCCATGCCGATGACCGTAATGATCGGAATCAGCGCGTTGCGAAGCGCGTGCTTCCGGATCACGGCACTGTGACCGATGCCCTTTCCCTTCGCGGTGCGCAGGTAGTCCTTGTTCAGGATCTCAAGCATCGCGGAACGGATATAGCGGATGTTGCGGCCGGCCATGCTGACAGCCAGCACGACGCAGGGAAGGATCAGATACTTCAGTTCCACGCCGCTTCCTTCGGTTCCCAGCGTACGCATTCCGTTGGACGGAAGCCAGCCGAGCTTTACCGAGAAAATAAAGATCGCCAGCAGCGCCAGGAAAAAGCTCGGAATACTCTGCCCGAGGAAGGACAGTGTTACGATCACGTAATCTCTTCCCTTATGCTGGTGCACGGCACTGTAGATGCCTCCCGCGATCGAGATCACAAGGCTCAGGACAAGAGCCGAGCCTGTGAGGATCAGCGTCGGCCCCAGATGTGACAGGATCTGATCTGCGACAGGCTGATAGGTCTTATACGAATAGCCGAAGTCACCGTGCAGGATCGCGCCGAGCCAGTGGAAGTACTGGACAAAAACGGGCTGGTCGAGTCCCAGCGCCGCCGAACGGCGGGCAAGCATCTCCTCCGATACCTTCGGACCGCCGCTCATGATCTCGATCGGATTGCCGATCAGCGTCATGATCGCGAAGTCAATGACGGTGATGCCGAGTAGAACAATGAGGGCGATCAGGATACGTTTAGCAATATATTTCGTCATTGTACGCCCTCCTTCCTCTTGCCGGCAGCCTCTGCCCGTTTCTCCGCAAGCAGTCTCTCTGCCTCAAAGCATGCGACCAGATGCTCCGGTTCCTTCGCCGCCGCCACGTTTACCGGAAGCGGCTGCTCTCTTCTGCACCGGTCGGTCGCGTAAGGACAGCGTCCCGCAAAGCGGCAGCCCTCCGGCAGATCGATCGGAGACGGTACCTCGCCCTCTGCCAGTACGTGATCCAGCACATGCCGTGACGGATCGGCAACGGGCACGGCGGAGATCAGTGCTCTCGAATACGGATGGACAGGGTGACGGAAGACTTCATCACTCTCTCCCATCTCCACGATCTGTCCCAGATACATGACAGCGATCCGCTGACTCACGTAATGGACGGCACCGAGGCCGTGCGCGATGAACAGATAGGTAACCCCCAGTCGATCCTGCAGATCTTTCAGCAGATTCAGGATCTGTGCCTGGATCGACATATCCAGCGCCGAGACCGGCTCGTCGCAGACGATCAGGCTGGGGTTCAGTGACAGGGCTCTCGCGATCGAGATCCTCTGCCGCTGGCCGCCGGAAAATTCATGCGGATAACGCCGCTTGGCATTCTTCGGCAGTCCGACTTCCTCGAGGAGTTCATCGACTCTGGCATCAACTGTACTCCTGTCAGCAAGCTTATGATACAGCATCGGCTCGGACAGAATATCGTAGACTCGCTTTCTGGGATTCAGCGATGAATAGGAATCCTGAAAAATCATCTGCAGCTCCGTGCGGATCGCGCCGATGTTTTTCCCGCTCATATGGACGAGGTCCTGCCCGCGATAAAGGATCTCGCCGGACGTTGGTTTCTCGATCCCCACCAGGAGACGGCCGACCGTCGATTTGCCGCAGCCGGACTCGCC
>JAXJTA010000238.1:0-3380 GCA_036309825.1 Eubacterium sp.
TACCTGTTCCGAACGCGGTGATCATCGCGCGGATCTCGGCATTGCCATAGATGCGGTCCAGTCTGGCCTTCTCTACATTCAGGATTTTTCCTCGAAGCGGCAGGATCGCCTGCGTTGCTCGGCTTCTCGCGGATTTTGCGGAACCGCCCGCGGAATCTCCCTCTACGATAAAGATCTCGCAGTTTTTCGGATCTTTATCGGTACAGTCCGCCAGCTTGCCCGGAAGTGCCGCTCCGTCCAGAGCGGATTTTCTTCTGGTCAGGTCACGTGCCTTTCTGGCAGCCTCGCGGGCTCTCTGGGAAAGGACGGATTTCTCGATAATAATTTTGCCGACATCCGGATGCTGCTCCAGGAAGATAGACAGGTACTTGCTGACGATTGCGTCAACGGCGCCTCTTGCTTCACTGTTGCCGAGCTTCTGCTTGGTCTGTCCCTCGAACTGCGGGTCCTCGATCTTGACACTGATGATGGCCGTCAGACCCTCACGGATATCTTCACCAGACAGATTTTCCTCGCTGTCCTTGAGCAGCTTCATCGACCGGCCGTATTCATTAAAGGTCTTCGTAATGGCATTGCGGAAGCCCTGAATATGCGTGCCGCCATCCGGTGTCAGAATATTATTTACAAAACCGTAGGTTGTCTCCTGATAGGAATCGTTGTGCTGGATCGCCACTTCGACCGCAACGCCCTTTTCGATTCCCTCACAGTAGATAATATCCTCATACAGAGCTGTCTTGCTCCGGTTCAGATACTGTACGAACTCCTTGATACCGCCCTCATAGTGAAAAACTCTTTCCTTGGCCGGCTCTACGCGAAGATCACGCAGGGTGATGCGAAGTCCCTTGGTCAGGAACGCTGTCTCACGAAGACGTGTTTTCAGAACATCGAAATCGTAGACTGTATCTTCGAAGATCTCATTATCCGGAAGAAATTCAACGCGAGTGCCGGACTTCTCCGGTTCACATTCACCGATCACCTTGAGGCTGTACATAGTCTTGCCGCGCTCATAACGTTGCTTATAGATCTTCCCCTCATGGTAGATCGTAACTTCCAGCCACTGGGAAAGGGCATTAACGACCGATGCGCCTACGCCGTGCAGACCGCCGGAAACCTTATATCCGCCGCCGCCGAACTTACCGCCGGCGTGCAGGATGGTAAAAACGACTTCAACGGCGGGAATGCCCGCCTTATGATTAAGGCCTACCGGAATTCCGCGTCCGTCATCGATAACGGTGATAGAGTTGTCGGGATTGATCGACACCTCTATGTTTTTACAATAGCCGGCGAGTGCTTCGTCGACGGAATTATCAACGATCTCATATACCAGATGATGAAGTCCTCGGGAAGAAGTGCTGCCGATATACATGCCGGGGCGTTTTCTGACCGCCTCAAGTCCCTCCAGAATCTGGATCTGATCGGCTCCGTATTCATTTGTTACAGCGGTTGATTCTGTATCCATTCTTACCTCCTACTTCTCAATCGTTCCGTTTACGATGTGAAAGACCTTATTCATGGGAAAGTCATTTTCTATTAATTCATCCATTCCCGTGCAGGTAATAAAGGTCTGTATATTTTCCATATTGCCGAGCAGCGTTCTCTGCCTGCTGCTGTCCAGTTCGGACAGTACATCATCGAGCAGAAGCACCGGTGATTCTTTGATTATTTCTCTCACGAGATAGATTTCAGAAAGCTTCAGGGAAAGGGCCGCGCTTCGCTGCTGCCCCTGCGAGCCGTAATGACGAATATCGATGCCGTTGACGCAGACCGAAAAGTCATCCCTGTGCGGTCCGACCGATGAGGTCTTCATCTTCAGATCGCGTGCCCTGCTTGCGGCAAGCTTTTCGGCGATCTCCTCTTCCGATACATTCGGCTCGTAGATTACTTCGATTTCTTCCTTACCGCTCGTCAGATTGCCATGGATTCCCTTGACGATCTGATTGAGTCTTGCGATAAACTCGCGCCTTCTTCTGATGATCACCTTCCCGTGATTCGCCATCTGCTCATCCCAGACATCCAGCGTCGGTTCAAGCGAACGGGAAAAGGGAATGTCCTTCAGCAGACTGTTTCGCTGCATCACGACCTTGTTGTAATCCTGCAGTCCAACGAAATACAGCTTGTCGAGCTGGCAGAGCTGGCTGTCCAGAAACTTTCTTCTCTCCTTCGGCCCCTGCTTGATCACATTCAGGTCTTCCGGTGAAAAAAGTACGATATTGATCATGCCGAAGAGTTCCGCTGCCTTCCGGATCGGAATCCCGTCGACGGCAACGCCCTTCTTGCCGTTTTTGCGAAGGTGCATATCGATCTTGTGCGATACACCGCCCTTGTTAAAAACGAGCCGCAGATGCGATTCCTCTTCTCCGAAGCGGATCATTTCCGCGTCACGGCTGCCCTTGTGGGATTTTGTCGTACCGCACAGATGAATCGCCTCCAGGACATTCGTCTTGCCCTGCGCGTTATCGCCGTACAGAACATTCGTCCCGTCATCAAAGTGAAAAGACTCTCTGTCGTAATTTCTGAAATTTTTCAGTTCAAGAGATTCTACATACATAGATTATTTCGTGATCTTAACTTCTTTTCCCTGATAGGAAAAAACGTCTCCCTCGTACAGTTTTCTGCCGCGGCGCGTATCCACTTCACCATTGACAGAAACTTCTCCGTCCTGAATGGCGAACTTTGCTTCGACACCTTCATCCACCAGACCGGCAAGCTTCATTGCCTGTCCGAGTTTGATAAATTCATCTCTGATCTTTACAGATTCCATAGTTTATTAATTACCTTCCCGCGTTGACATTGATATTAACAGGCAGAATCAGATATACGTAATGTCCGTTATCATCTCTGATAAAGCAGGGTGCCTTCGCGTTGACAAAATAGATCGATACATTTTCATCATCGATCACGCGGAGCGCATCGAGAAGGAATTTCGGGTTGAAGCCGATGATGATATCACGGCCCGTCTGCTCGATATCCATATTCTCATCCATCGAACCGATTGCGGAGTCGATGGAAAGTTCCATATTATTTTCACTGATATTGATGATGACCGGCATCTTGTCACTTTCTCTGACGAGAAGCGTAGCGCGGTCGATACAGCTCATGAACTCCTGGCGGTTGATCACGATCTTTGTCTCGTAATCACTGGAGAGCATCTGGTCGATGCGGAAATACTCGCCGTCGATCAGGCGGGACAGAACAACGGTCTGTCCGAATTCAAACAGCAGGTAATTATCCGCAAAATAGATATTTACCGGATCGTCCATTTCACCGGAAAGGATCTTGCTGATCTCGTTCAACGTTTTTCCCGGTACAACGACCTTCTTATCCGGACAGGAATCCTTCAGCTCCAGATTGCGGATCGCAATGCGGTGTCCGTCCAGAGA
>JAXJTA010000239.1:0-2688 GCA_036309825.1 Eubacterium sp.
AAATATTCCTTATGTCTCTTCTTCCGCAAGCCGGAAGTCGATCGTACGGTTGCCGACATCGGCTTTTACCGCGCACACACGCACTTTCTGACCCAGACGGAAGCTTCTGCCGTGTCTTCTGCCGCTGATCGACATCGTTTCCTCGTCATACTCATAGAAATCGTCCGTAAGCGTCATGACATGCACCAGACCCTCCACGGTATTGGGAATCTGTACATAGAAGCCCCATTCGGTCACACCGGTGATAACAGCATCCCATTCCTCGCCGATATGGTTCAGAATATACTCGGCCATCTTCATCTTGTTCGTCTCCCGCTCGACTTCTACAGAGCGGCGTTCCAGTGCCGAGGTCTTCCAGGCAACTTCGTCAAGGTTCTTCGCATAAGTGGTGATCCGTTTTCCGTCCAGTCTTCCCCGCAGATCATCCTTGATAATGCGATGGATCTGGAGATCCGGATACCGTCGGATCGGTGACGTAAAATGACAGTAATATTCCGCGGCCAGCCCGAAATGGCCGGTGCACTCGGCGCTGTAGCGGGCCTGCTTCATCGACCGCAGGATCATCGTACTGATCATCGGTTCTTCCGGAGAACCTTTGATCGACTTTAATATCTTCTGTACTTCCTTTGGCGAGATCTCATGAAGTTTCTTCTCCACCGGAAAGCCCATGGAGCGGATCATGCTGAGCGCGCTTTCCATCTTCTCTTCATCCGGATTCTCGTGCGTCCGGTACAGGAAAGGAACGTGCTTATCGTAATATGTTTTTGCCACGACTTCATTAGCTGTCAGCATGAACTGTTCGATCAGGCGCGTCGCGGTATTGGGCATCGCGCCGTAGATCTTCTCGGGATGTCCCTCCGCGTCGAGAATGATTTTTGTCTCCGGGAAATCAAAATCGATCATACCGCGGTCCGACCTGTTTTTTCGAAGGATCGCCGCCAGCTCTCCCATATCGGAAAGCATCGGAACGATATCCGCATAACGGGCACGAAGTTCGGGATCTTTGTCAACAAGGATCTTCTCTACATCCGGATAGTTCATGCGATGCGCGACGCAGATCACGGTCTCGGCGATCCTGCTCTTCAGAATCTTGCCGTTTTTGTCCAGATGGACGATGCAGGAAAGAGCCAGACGATCTTCTCCTTCATTGAGGGAGCAGACACCGTTCGACAGCTTCTTCGGAAGCATCGGGATCACACGATCCGCCAGGTAGACGGAAGTGCCGCGCTTCAGCGCCTCCCGGTCGAGTGCGCTGTTGCTCTGCACGTAGTTGCTGACATCGGCGATATGAACGCCGAGGATCCAGCCGGAGCCTTCTCTTTCGAGAGAAACGGCATCGTCGAGATCTTTGGAATCGACACCGTCGATCGTGATCAGTACCTCGTTTCGAAGGTCCAGACGTCCGTTGAAATCACCTACCACAGGGCCGTCAGGACAACGATCTGCCTGCGCCAGGACACGTGCCGGAAATTCGGTCGGTACACCGTAAGCAAGAACGATCGATGTAATATCCGCGCCCGGTTCATCGGAGATCGGCTTTACATTTCTCGGCTTCTTTGCCGGCATGATCTCACCGTTCTCCGGTTTTGCCGGCTTCGGTGCCTGTGCTTTGGCGTGAACGCGCTGGTAGCAGCCGCGCCTCGTGATCTCGATTTTCTTGTCCGCCTCGAGAAGGTCAAGGATCTGCATCAGTTCCCTCCGTCTCTCCTTGGGAATTTCCAGAAGAACGGCAATATCCTTGGCTCTCATCGGAACATAGTTCTTCGAGCAGATCAGATCGTAGACCGTGCGCATGCGATTCTTCAGTTGTTTGGCTTTATAGTTCTGTTTCATATTCCTCGATTCTTATAGTTGCTATATTAGCGAAGTGAAGCCTCCGATGCTTCGCATCTCCGGCTTTCGCGCTGTCGCGCTATCCATCCGAGCGTAACAAGCCGGGTCTGCATGCAAGCATGCGCCCGGCTTGTTACGCTCGGATGCACTTCGCTCGTAGAACGCGAAAAAAGCTGCTGCAAAGGAACTTTGCAACAGCTTTGTGTATCAGAAGTTTACGTTCAGGAGAACGGCCAGCGCAACAAAGATGACCGCGCAGATTCGCGTCACGGTGATCAGACGTCCTTCTGCGGATCGACGCTTATTGCGGCTCCAGTATGTATCGGAGCTCGTCATTCCGCCGATTGCTCCAAGGCCTGCATCCTTTCCCTGCTGCATCATGATTACGACGATCAGGGCTACACTATCTATTGCAAAAAGTACTGTTAAAATGGTTCTGATGACAACTGCCAACTCAAGTTACCTCCCACAGGTTCTTAAAAACTCACAAAGTAGATGTTACCATAGTGTCTGCGGAATTACAACACTTTTTTCAATAAACAGACGATTCCGTTCTTCTATGCTTTTGCGGTTCTCGGCTTCTCACAGATCTTCCAGAATGATTGTAAAAGGGCCGTCGTTTTCCAGAGAAACTTTCATATCCGCGCCGAAGACACCGGTCTGAACAACCGCTACGCGCTTCTTTGCTTCTTCCACGATATAGTCGTAAAGCGCTTCCGCTTCCTTCGGATCGCCGGCTTCGACGAAGCTCGGACGATTCCCCTTCTTGCAATTCGCATAGAGCGTGAACTGAGATACGAGAAGAAGTTCGCCGCCGACATCGGCCAGTGACAGGTTCGTCTTGCCGTTCTCATC
>JAXJTA010000240.1:0-6522 GCA_036309825.1 Eubacterium sp.
AGCTCCGGCTGGCCTTCTTAGCCGGAGCTGCTTCCTTCATCGGAGTGGCTTCTTTCACAGGTGCTGCTTCTGCGGTATCTGCGATTTCGGCAGCAACAGCATTCGGCGCTTCCGCGGCCTGCGGCTCTTCAACGAATGATTTATTAAAGGACGTCATCAGCCATGCAAAGTCATAGGCAGGAATATTAACGCCCTTGGCCGGACGAGGCTCGCCGGTTACGAGATCGTAGTAATCCTCGACTTCATTGACCCATGCGGTCTGATCGGTATCGGCGAAGTTGAAGAGGGCAATTAGTTTTTCTCCCTTATAATAGCGGCCGATGCCGAGGATGTGATCGTTATACGGCTCAACGATCCAGGTATCCGCCTCATTATCGAAGACCGCGTAACCCGCTCTGATCTTCTCCAGGCTGCGAAGAGCGGTGAAGATGCGGTTCTCACGGGTGCCCTCGACCTTTCGCTGTGCAGCGCTGCCCCAGTTCATATCGCCCCTGTGCAGATAGCGGCTGTCATCCTGTTTCAGCGGATCATCATGGTAGGTGTAATCATTCAGCAGGCCGACTTCATCGCCGGAATAGAGGACAGGGATACCGCTCTGGGTAAGAAGGAACGCATGGAGCATGATATCCAGACGGATCGCGCGGTCGATCTTCCAGTCGTTCTGTTCATATTCCGCGGCTTCGATACCACAGAGAGAAGCGGTCGTACCGCAGAGTCTGGCGTCGCGAAGACGGGGATCATCGTTGTAAAGTTCGCCGCGGGCGTCGATCCCGTAGATCTTGCCTGTGAAGTAATCGTTCAGGAACTTCTTGTGATCGGCTTCCTCCATGCCGAACTGACGCAGGAACGGATAATCCAGTCCCCAGCCGATATCGTCATGGCAGCGCAGGTAGTTCAGGAAGGTGTACTGATGCGGCAGGGCAAAAACGGTTTCCATCTGGTGACGAAGCAGGCGCACATCATGGGTGGCAACGGTGTGCCAGGTGCTGGCCATGGTCGTTACATTGTAGAGCATGTGGCATTCCGGTTTGTCGAGCGTGCCGAAGTACGGAACGACCTTGGACGGTTCCATGACTACTTCACCCAGAAGAAGAGTACCCGGGCAGACAACATCGGCCGCCATATGCATCAGGCGGACAAGGGTATGGACCTCCGGAAGGTTGCGGCAGTCGGTGCCGAGCTTCTTCCAGATATAAGGTGTAGCATCCAGGCGGATAATATCGACGCCGTGGTTGCACAGATTCAGCATATCTGCCGTCATATCGTTGAATACCGTCGGATTGTGGTAATTCAGATCCCACTGGTACGGATAGAAGGTCGTCATAACGACCTTGTGCGCTTCCTCGCACCAGCTGAAGTTACCGGGTGCTGTCTGCGGGAAGACCTGCGGAACCGTTTTTTCAAATTCATTCGGGATCGTCCAGTCATCGAAGAAGAAGTAGCGATCCTGATATTCCCGCTCACCGGCCCGGGCGCGTTTCGCCCACTCGTGATCCTCGCTGGTGTGGTTCATGACGAAATCGAGGCAGACACACATACCGCGCTCGTGACAATCATCGGCGAGATCTGCCAGATCCTCCATCGTTCCGAGCTCCGGCTGTACTTTCCGGAAATTGGAAACGGCATAGCCGCCGTCGCTTCTTCCTGCCGGGCTCTCCAGAAGAGGCATCAGATGAAGATAGTTGACGCCGCACTCCTGAATGTAATCCAGATGCTTCTGCACGCCCTTCAGGTTGCCGGCAAACGCATTGGTGTACATCAGCATGCCGAGCATCTCGTTTCCCTTGTACCAGTTGGGCTCTTTCTCGCGGATGCGGTCACGCTTTTTCAGCTTTTCCGCTCTGTTCGTGTAGTATTCATACAACATGCCGCAGAAATAATCAAAGGCGCGGGAGTCGTTGTTGTACAGCTCTCCGTAAAGCCATTTCATTTCGGCATAATGATTCGCCAGTCTCTCCTTGAATTCCGGTTCCCAGTTTTTCTCTTCAAACATGGTATTCCCCCTTGTCATAGGCAGCTTTCCGCCGCGATCTGTCATCCGTATCCGTCCTCCCGATTCCTGGTCACAGACAAAAACGGAGCTTCCGCCGGATAAATATGTAATCGATTCCATTATAAGTTCTGCAGGGGATTTTCGCAATTCTCTTACCGAAAAAATAAGGAGGGATTTTTTGTGCAGATTTCCGAGAAAACAAAGAAAAGAATCGACGGGAAACTTGTCGGAATGTTAAAAAATCAACAAATAAAGATGGATTACAAAAAAGTATTATGGTAAAATATTACAGAACATGACATTCACTCAAGCACAGATGTTATGGAGAAATGTATGTGTACTGTGAAATTTCCTGACCCGGCACACAAATCCGGATCGGAGCAAGGAGACAGAAAAAGTATGGCTGAACAATCTGACCGGGAACCGGTCGTTCTCGCGCTGACCGGAAAGGGCGGTGTCGGGAAAACCTCTTTGTCGGCGATGTTTATCCGCATCCTGCTGGAGAGATATCCGACAAAAAAGATCCTGGCCATCGACGCCGATCCGGCAGTGGGTCTGGCAACGGCGCTGGGAGTCGATGTAAAAACAACGGTGGATGATATCCGGAACGCGTTCATCCATAACGCGGAAAGCGGGGAGAAAATGGCCGTCGTCGAGATGCTCGGCGAGGCGAAATACCGCATGTTTGACGCGCTTGTCGAGGAAGAGAATCTCTCATTTCTCGCGATCGGACGGCCGGAATCGGCGGGCTGCTACTGCACGGTAAACACCTATCTGAAAGAGATCATCAATCTGCTCGCTTCAAACTTTGATTACATCGTGATCGACGGCGAGGCGGGGATCGAGCAGGTCAATCGAAGAGTCATGGAGAAGATCACCCATCTGGTGCTTGTCTCGGACGCGAGCCGCAAGGGACTCGATGTCGTCAGTACGATCCATGAGGTTGCGGGGAAGGTCATTCACTTTGAGAAGGCCGGACTTATCATCAACCGCATGCCGGACCTGTCGATGCGGGAGTACCTGGATCCGGGCGAGCTGGAGATCGCTGCCTGCATCCCCGATGACCGTGAGATGACGATGAGCGACATGCTGGGAAAAACGGTTTTCGAGATACCGGAAGAGGCCGCGATCTACAGAGGTGCGGAAGAGGCGATGCAAAATCTCGGCATCATTGAGAAATAATAAGAAATAATGAGATGAACATATAGCAGGAGGACTATACATGAAAGACTTGAAGCATCTGTATTACTTCGAGAAGCTTCTGGACAACGCGGATAACGAACTGGTCGAGCAGGCCATCGCCGAGGGAAGAAAAGCTGTCGGATCCGTCTGTTACCAGGTGCCGGAAGTATTGATGGAGCTGCCGGGATTGTTCCCTGTGCGCCTCCGCGCGCCGCGGACCGGTTCTATGGAGATCGGTACCTATTACCTGACAAGCTTCCTTTGTGAGTATTCCCGCGCGCTTCTGGAGCGTGCGATCGAGGGAGGATATCAGTTCCTTGACTGCATCCTCGCGCCGGACGGCTGTACCATGATCAACCGCTGCGTGGAGAACATGGAACTGCTGAAGATCAATGACAAGGAAGATTTCTTCTACAAATATCTCGAGGTTCCGATGAAGTCGGATGAGAATGCCCTGAACCTGTATGTCGGCCAGTGCCGCACCAAGGTTCTGGACGCGCTTCATGAGCACTTCGGAACGGATGTATCCGACGAGGCACTGCGTGCAGCGGTAGAGCGATACAACGAGACCTGCCGCGTCATCAATGAGATCGGCGAGTTCCGCAAGGAAGCCAATCCGCGTATTACCGGATAAGAATTCCATATTCTGACGATGGCCACCTACGTCTGCCCGAAGGATATGATCCTCGACAAACTGAAAGAGACACTCGAGGAGGTCAGAAACCGCGTGCCGGATGAGAAGCCGCCGTACCGCGCAAGGGTCGCTGTCGTCGGTTCGGAGATCGACGACGTGGACATGATCAAGCTGATCGAGGAATCCGGCGCTCTTGTTGTAGCAGACCGTTTTTGCTACGGATCACTTCCGGGAAGAGCGGAGATCGAGCTGAACGACGAGGAAGATGTCCTTCGCCAGATCTGCCGTCATTTCATGACGAAATCCATGTGCCCGCGTCAGATGGATCTGGGCAAGATCACCGCGAGAAAAACGTACGTCGATCAGATCGTGAAGGATTATCATGCGGAAGGAATCATCATCGAGCAGATGAAGTTCTGCGATCCGTGGGGCTATGAGCGCATGACACAGGCGTTTGCGATGCGCGAGGATTATCATTATCCGGTTCTTACGATCGACCGCCCGTACGCCGTCGGCAATTCCGGACAGCTCAGGACCCGTGTGCAGGCCTTCGTAGAGAGCCTGGAGATCAAGAAAATTCAGAAGAATCAGAAGCAGGAGGGTTGAACAGATGGGAAAGAAAATCGGCAGTGAACCTCTTGGCTCGTTCTATGGCAAGGGTAAGGTTCGTAAGAGAAGAGAATGGAGAGGTTTCAAAGATACCTGGTATGATTACACCCGCTGGGTGAAGATCATGATGATGCTCGGCAAGTTCATGATGAAGCCGAACAATGTGAAGGGCTTCCTTCGCTACCGCTGGATGCTCAATTACCTGTCTGTACCGTCGATGATCGACCGGCATACGACAGGCCTTCGCGGAAATCATCTGCGGATCGCGCATGAGGAATATGATCTGGTTGCGGAAGACGTAGCAGGACTTCTGACGAACGTTTTTCGCGCGGACAGACATTGCGGAAACGATGTGAAATTCTCGAAGAAATGCGTTGTTCTCGATGAGAACATGATGTTTGCCGTTATGTGCGGCTTCCCGAATCTGAAGGCGGTAAGCTGGGAGACGGCAGCGGTTTATGTATCCGTGCTTCTGCAGCCGGACGCAGTGACGCACTACCTTGATGTTGCCCAGGAGATGGGTCTTCCGGGTGACGTATGTCCGATGCCGGAGGCGGAAACGGGTGTGGCGATCGATGATGATATGCCGCTTTACGGTGCCTGCGCCGTGCAGTGTAATACGACCTGCGACGGCTCGATGATGCAGAACGGCGTCTTTACCAGGATGTATGAGGCAGCCGGCATCCCGACCTTCCAGATCGCGGCACCGCTTCGTCATACCGAGGACGGCGTACAGGAGTACTGCGCGCAGGAGATCCGCAACGCGATCAAGTTTATCGAGGACAACACCGGCGAGAAATGGGACTGGGATGCTTACTTTACCAATATCAAACGGTACAATGAGGAGAACAGCCACCGCAAGCACTGGATGGAGATGAGCAGAACAGAGTATCCGCAGGTATTCGGCGCGAACCTTGCCCTTTATTCCGAGACGACCTACATGGCTGTTGCGGGAAGAGCGCAGGCCTTCGTAGACGCTGATCGCCGCATCACAAAGATGGCGGAGGAATCCTTCCGGAAGAAGGAAATGGTTGTTAAGGAATACCGTCACAGAGCGATCATCTGGGGCGTTCAGTCTCAGTATTATACGGACTTCCTGCCGTGGCTGCAGAACTGCTGGGGAATCCTTCCTCTGGTCGATATGCTGTCTCTGGTCTATATGGATCATCTGTCCGAGGATGATAAGGACCAGGCGATCTACGACATCGCGAAGCTGTACCAGGAAATGATCATGAGAAACCGTACCCACGGCGGTTACGAAGTACTGCTCGATGATCTCTGGAGATTCACGGAGTATTACAATGCCGATATGGTCATCCTGTGGGAGCATGTATCCTGCAAGGCCCTGGACGGCATGCACGGTCTCTTTGAAGAGAGAGCCAGAGAAAAGGGCATCCGCCTGATCTGGGTAAACCACGATCTGATGGATCCGCGTGTCATTCCGAAACAGAAGATCCGTGACGATGTAAACCGTTACATGCGTTCCGTTATGCGCGAAGAGCCGATCGATCCGTCTCTGGAAGTTCTTGACGACGCGCATATGTGGTAAAAAAGTCGCGGGAACGATCACGTAATTGATCCGGGAGCACCCGGAAACGATCGCAGACAGATTTGCGAAATTCGAAGTATAACATATAGAAAAATATTCGAAAGAGGACAATACCATGAAATATTATGGCGGATGTGATTCCGGAAGTACGTATACAAAATGTGTAATTATTGATGAAACAGGGAAGATCGTATCGGATGTGACGCTGAGAAGCCGCATCAATGCCGTTCTTTCCACGCAGGACGCGCTGGATCAGGCGGTAGCCAAGGTTCCGGAGCTGAACAGCCCCAAGGATCTGGCTTACCTTGTAGGAACCGGCTACGGCCGCAACAAGGTGCCGTCAGCGGACGAGAATATCTCCGAGATCAGCTGTCACGCCATGGGCGTGCATGCGGTCAGCCCCGACGTAAAGGCCATCATTGATATCGGTGGACAGGACGTCAAGGGCATCGCCGTAGATACCGACGGAACCGTACTGAACTTCGCGATGAACGACAAATGCGCCGCAGGTACGGGACGTTTCTTCGAGGCAATGGCGAGAGCTTTCGAGATGAG
>JAXJTA010000241.1:0-3792 GCA_036309825.1 Eubacterium sp.
ACATTCAGCAGGGTAATGAGCTGAATATCGATCCGCGTAAAATCATCTGGAGAAGATGTGTCGACATGAATGACCGTCAGCTGCGAAACGTGATCGACGGCCTTGGCGGCAAGCCGAACGGTACGCCGAGAGAGGACGGCTTCGATATCACCGTTGCCTCCGAAGTAATGGCAGCGTTCTGTCTGGCAAGCGATCTGCAGGATCTCAAGAAGCGACTTTCCCGCATGATCATCGGCTACACCTACGGAAAACCGTCCGAGGAAAAACCGGTTACAGCAGGCGATCTGAAAGCGGCAGGCGCTATGACCGCTATCCTGAAGGACGCGATCAAACCGAACCTTGTACAGACGCTGGAGCACACACCGGTCATCGTTCACGGCGGACCTTTCGCGAATATCGCGCACGGCTGCAACTCCGTGCTGGCTACGCGAACCGCACTGAAGCTCGGTGATTACTGCGTCACGGAGGCTGGCTTCGGTGCGGACCTGGGCGCTGAGAAATTCCTCGATATCAAATGCCGCATGGCAGGCATCAAACCGAATGCCGTTGTTATCGTTGCGACCGTTCGCGCACTGAAATATAACGGCGGTGTCGCAAAAGCAGATCTCAATAACGAGAATCTCGAGGCTTTGGAGAAGGGCCTTCCGAACCTCCTGAAGCATGTAAGTAACATTACGGATGTATATCACCTTCCGTGTGTTGTTGTGATCAATGCGTTCCCGACCGATACAAAGGCGGAACTCGAACTGGTAGAGAAAAAATGCAGCGAGCTTGGCGTTAATGTATGCCTGTCCGAAGTATGGGCGAAGGGCAGCGAAGGCGGTGTAGCTCTTGCTGAGGAAGTCGTTCGCCTCTGCGAGCAGGACAATTCCGGTTTCACTTACAGCTATGAACTGGAAGAGGGCGGCATCGAAGATAAACTGAATGCGATCGTTCGTAAGATCTACGGCGGCGCAGGCGTGCAGTTCACCGCGAATGCGGCAAAACAGCTCAAGAAGCTCGAAGCCGCAGGCTACGGAAATGTTCCGATCTGCGTGGCAAAAACGCAGTACAGCCTTACCGATGACCAGACCAGACTGGGAGCTCCGATAGATTTTACCGTTACTGTACGAAATCTGAAGATTTCTGCCGGTGCAGGTTTTATCGTTGCGCTGACCGGCGATATCATGACCATGCCGGGTCTTCCGAAGCATCCGGCGGCAGTCGATATCGATGTCGATGAGAACGGCAATATTACAGGTCTGTTCTGATCGGACGGAGAAGTTCAAAACATTTCGGCAAATAGGAAAAACGTGAGCTGCTGCAGGATCCCGTGCGGCAGCTCTTTTGCAAAATCCGTCTGCATATTCATTTATTAATGAAAGGAACGGGAGCGGATAATACCACAAAAGCAGGTGATAAAAATGGAGAAACAAGCTGTATATCCCGAGGTAAAACAGGGAAGCGTAAACGAGATCACATATATGGAGCTTTCCTGCAGGCAGTTTGCGGAGCTTCTTGGTTCCCGCGAACCTGTCCCCGGCGGCGGCGGAACATCGGCGCTCGTAGCCGTCCTCGGCGCATCCCTTTCCAATATGGTCGGTAATCTGACCATCGGCAAAAAGAAATATGCCGATGTGGAAGAAGAGATCCGTGTACTGATGGCACGTATGACCGAGGTCCGGGAGCAGCTGATGGAACTGGTGGAAGAGGATGCCAGATCTTTCGAGCCGCTTTCCCGTGCTTATCGTCTGCCGAAGAGTACACCCGAGGAGGCAGCTTATAAGGAACAAATCATGGAAGAGTCACTCCGAAACGCTGCTCACGCGCCGCTGGAGATCATGCGGAAGATCTGCATGATCATTCCGATGATCCGCATTTTTGCGGAAAAGGGTTCGGTTATCGCCGTCAGTGATGCGGGAGTATCCGCAACCGTCTGCGCGGCGGCACTTCGAGGAGCGAGTCTGAACGTTTTTGTAAATACACGGATGATGAAGGATCGCGAATATGCGGAGGCAATGAATGCCGAGTGCAGAGAAATGCTGGAGAAGTTCGGACCGAAAGCGGATTCTGTTTATGAAGCGGTCCATAAGAGAATGACGGAGGGACAGGAATAATGGCGGAAAGGCTGACTGCGAAGGAAGTAAATGCGGATCTCAACGCGCGGACGAAAGCGCGCATCGAGGCGTTAAAGGAGCAGGACATCATTCCAACGCTCGGAATCATCCGCGTGGGAGAAAAGGATTCCGATCTCTCTTACGAGCGCGGCGCGATCAAGCGCTGCGAAACACTGGGCGCGGCATACAAACAATATATACTGCCTGCCGATGCGTCACAGGAGGCGGTATTGGACGTGATCCGGGAGGCCAACAACGATGATGCGGTACACGGCATCCTTATTTTCCGTCCTCTGCCGAAAACGATCGACGAGAAGGCGGTCATTGCGGCCCTCGACCCGGAAAAAGACATCGACGGTATTACGGATGGTTCCATGGAGGGAATCTATTCGGGAAGCGACCATGGTTTTCCGCCCTGTACGGCGGAGGCGGTCATTCAGATCCTGGATCATTACGACATCGATCCCGATGGCATGAACGCCGTCGTCATCGGACGAAGCCAGGTCATCGGTAAACCGGTCTCCATGATGCTTCTGCGGAAAAACGCGACCGTTACGATCTGCCATACCCATACAAGAAATATGAAGGAGATCACGAAAAACGCGGATATCGTCATTGCGGCCGCCGGAAAAGCCGGAATCGTGGATGCTTCTTATCTTTCGGAGGGACAGACGGTGATCGATGTCGGCATCCATGTGACCGAAGAGGGAAAACTCTGCGGTGATGTCGATTACGGAAGTGCCGAACCGGTCGTCGGCGCCATAACGCCCGTACCGGGCGGCGTCGGCGGTGTAACAACGTCGGTATTGATCAGCCATGTGGTTGAGGCTGCGGAGAGAATGATGCGGAGGAATAAAAATGCTTGAGAATATCGGAAACAAAATCACGGACATCGGAACAACGATCAAAGGAAACGCGGAAAATCTGGGCAACAGCATTAAAGACAGCGCGGGAAGCCTCGGCAGTACGCTGAAAGGCGGCGTGGAAACCGTAGGCGGCACACTGAAGGGCGGCGTAGAAACGGTCGGCGGCACGGCAACGACCAAGGCAAAACTGGAGCTTAGAAAAAAAGAACTGCAGGACGCTTTCGCGGAACTCGGCGCGGCATATTACAGTGCCTGCGGGGAAGAGATCCCGATGGAATATACCGACCTCTTCGAGCGGATCGGTGATGCCGTGAGAGACATCAACAAATACCAGCAGGAAATTGACAGAAATATAAAGAATATAAAAGGCACCAGATAATACCTTCCCCGATTGAAAAATATCCCGGGGCGTAGTATAATGTGGTCAGACAAAAAAGGATAAACCATTTCCTGGGGTGATCGATCACCTGTTCATATTGAACCTACATTTACTTTAAAACGGGATTCCTATATTACTCTGTTGATGTCAGGCCTTCATTGCGCAGAGGAAGACAGATGCAGACTTGCGGTTACCCACCTGGACAACGTCTAGGAGTCAAAGTGCAGGAACGACATTTCGGGCTGAAGCTGTCGTCCCGGCTGAGAGATCAGTCGGACGGCAGCTTCTCTTTTCATCGGAATCGCATTCCTGTTTTACATGTATCTACAGCTGGAACGGGATGTGCAGGCTCTCCTGAAGGACGATATTCGCAGGAAGCCTATCGGATCTTGCCGGTTTGCATGCCGCACTTGCGTTGAAGTGCAAAGCGAGGACTGTCTGACGAAGCACG
>JAXJTA010000242.1:0-6094 GCA_036309825.1 Eubacterium sp.
CATGGATGCACTGGCCGAGGCGGGGATCCGGACGGATTCGGTGCAGGTTGCGGAGAGCGCGTTCCGGATGGATTCCGGCTATGACGCCTGCAGAGAATTGCTGAAGAAGGAGAGCCTTCCGGATACGATCTTCTGTGCGACCGATACGATCGCCATCGGCGCGATGCTGTATCTCAGAGAACAGGGGATCAGGGTGCCGGAGCAGATCCAGATCACCGGCATCGGCAATTCGGAGAAGGCGCATGTCGTTCTTCCGAAGCTGACGACCGTGCATTATTACTACCGTACGAGCGGCAAGGAGACAGCCCGCATTCTGCTGGGACTCTTATCCGGCAGAGAGACGGCCACCCGCGCCATCAAGATGGGATATAAGATCATAGAAAATGAATCGGTCCGCTGAAAAAGCGGGCCGTTTTTTTGTCTCTGCCGCTAATTGATCGAATCAGCTGCCGCACTTGGCATTATTGATAAATTTTCATGTGAAAATTTAGGAAATAATCCGATTCCCGGAACGTTTACAAAGATTTGCAGCCGCTTTATAATAGAAACATGTGAACGATTCCATACGAGAGGATATTGACAGAATGTTTCATGGCAAGAGTTTGAGAAATATCGAAAAGCTTCATTACGATGAGGAATTCGTTTTTGCGGGTGACAGCTTTGATCTGCCGGACAGAGCCGGAGATTTCGAGATCTCGTTCCTTGAGGGGAAGAATGATCCGTGGTCGGTGAAGATCGGTGATGTGTGCGAGGTCACCTGGGAGAACGGACAGCTGGCGCTGAGCGCCGTTACGGACGGCACGGAGAAAAACGTTCAGAGTGTTGAGGCGAAAACGGTCGAGTTCGTGCGGATCCTGGTGGACAGCGCGGAGGTCCGGGTGGACCTCAATGATGGTGAGTATGTTCTGGAGACCCAGTTTAACCAGGAATATACAGCGGAGAAACCGTATCTTACTGTAGTTCCGGATTGCCGCTTCGCGGCGGTGACCGGTTGGAAATTGCACAAGGTAAATGAACAGGAGTAGATCATGGAAAAATTCGAAGGAAAATCAATTTTTAAGGGCGTTGCGATCGGACCGGTCCGTTTTTACGGAAAGAAAGAAAATACCGTTGTCCGCACAAAAATCGATGATGTAGAGGCGGAGCTTGCCCGCTACGATGAGGCGAAGAACAAGGCCATCGAGCAGCTGAATGTGCTGCATGACGATGCGGTGAAGAAAGTCGGCGAAGAGAATGCGGCGATCTTCGAGGTTCATGCGATGCTTCTCGATGATGATGATTTTAACGATTCCGTACGCAATACGATCGAGACCCAGCAGGTCAACGCGGAGTACGCGGCAGCCGTTGCCGGCGAGAACTTCTCGAAGATGTTCGCCGAGATGGATGATGACTATTTCAAAGCCCGTTCCGCAGATATGAAGGATATCTCCGAACGTGTGATCCGTGTTCTGTCCGGCGTAGAGGATGATCATTCCTTCGACAAGCCGGTAATTATTATTGCCGACGACCTGATGCCGAGTGAGACCGTTCAGCTCGATAAGGACAAAGTCCTTGCGTTCGTTACCAAGTTCGGTTCCGCGAACTCCCATACCGCGATCCTTGCCAGAACGATGAATATCCCGGCGCTGATCAACGTGCCGATCGATGAGTCCTGGGACGGCAAGACGGCGATCGTAGACGGACACAACGGTGTGTTCTATCTGGATCCGGATCAGGAGACCGTAGACAAACTGCAGGAGCAGAAGGAGAAGGACCTTGAGCAGCAGAGACTTCTGCAGGAGCTGAAGGGCAAGGAGAACACCTCTCTCGACGGCAAGACGATCAACCTGTATGCCAATATCGGCGGTCTGAAGGATGTAGGCTCCGTTCTTTCGAATGACGGCGGCGGCATCGGCCTGTTCCGCAGTGAATTCATTTACATCGGACGCGATTCCCTTCCGACCGAAGAGGATCAGTTCCAGGTATACAAATCCGTAGCGGAGACGATGGCAGGCAAGAAGGTCATCATCCGTACACTCGATATCGGTGCCGACAAGAAGGTTGATTACCTCGGCCTTGCGGAAGAGGACAACCCGGCACTCGGTTTCCGTGCGATCCGTATCTGCCTGACCAGACCGGAGATCTTCAAGACACAGCTTCGCGCGATCTTCCGCGCAAGCGCGTTCGGCAACATCGGTATCATGTATCCGATGATCACTTCCGTTGAAGAAGTTCATCAGATCAAGGAGATCGTTGCGGATGTGAAGAAGGAGCTTGAAGGCGACGGCATTCCGTACGGCGAGGTAGAGCAGGGCATCATGATCGAGACCCCGGCAGCAGCTGTTATCACCGATCTGCTGGCACCGGAAGTTGACTTCTTCAGTATCGGAACGAACGATCTGACCCAGTACACCCTGGCTATGGACCGTCAGAACGACAAACTGGATCCGTTCTATCGTCCGCATCATGAAGCGATCCTTCGCCTGATCAAGATGACCGTTGACAACGGACACAAGGGCGGCGCATGGGTCGGCATCTGCGGCGAGCTCGGCGCGGACACCACGCTTACCGAGACCTTCCTGCGGATGGGTGTTGATGAACTTTCCGTATCTCCGTCGATGATCCTTCCGGTTCGTGACGCGATCAGAAAGAGCAAAGCTTTCGCAGAATAATTAAACAGGAAATAGCAACAAGGGCATCCATCGGAACCAGTGCGTCCGAGGGGTGCCCTGTTTAATGGAAAACGTTTTTTCTATACGGTTCTTGTTATTCCCGCAGGCGGATAGTATAATAGAAAATGATATTCGGACCCGGTACAGCAGGGTCCATGAAACCTTTTGTCATTCGGAGGTTAGTATGGCAGCAGATGAATTCCGCGGCAAAGCGCTCGGTATCTTTGAATTCGATAATTTAGTGGCATGCCTTGTAGCAATGGATCAGGCGGCAAAAACGGCCGACATCCGCATCCAGGGCGTGGAGAGGAACCGTCTGAAGGCGGGCGCCTGCGTGAAGATCCGCGGAGGAATCTCCGGTGTGCGCGCAGCTGTTGAGGCAGCGCTTGCTGCCGGCTCAAAGTACGGCAAGCTTACCGGCAAACACATTATCGCAGCTCCGACGGAAGATGCGGAAGTCGCTATCAACGCGACGATTCTGAAGTAAGGGAGGGCGAAGAAATGGCAGTTTACGGTGCATTGGGATTAGTGGAAGTGCTCGGAAGCGCAAACGGCGTCCTTGTTCTGGATCGGATGTGCAAGACTTCCGGTGTGAAATATGAAGCCAGATATACCAGGAACGGCGGTCACGATACCGTTGTGGTCAGCGGTGAGATCTCTGCCGTGCAGGCAGCGGTCGACAGTGTGCGAGAGAATCCTCCGTGTGAGATCATCGCGGCGGCGGTGATCAGCGGCCCGGCCGATGAGACAGCGCGTATCATCGCGGACTGGAGCGAAGGCAAAATGTAACAAACGTACGTATTTAACAGGCGTACGATGAAGTTAAACGGTAACGAGGAGGAGATACAGACTTTATGAAGAAGATTTTATTTGCAGCATCGGAATGTGTACCTTTTATCAAAACCGGCGGACTGGCGGATGTAGTTGGTTCCCTTCCGAAATGTTTCCAGAAGGAATATTTTGATTGCAGAGTTGTTATCCCGAAGTACAAGGCGATCGCCGAGAAATACAGAAACCAGATGCAGTATGTGACCTGCTTCTATATGGATCTGAACTGGAGACAGCAGTACGTCGGCGTATTCAAGATGGAATACGAAGGCGTGACCTATTACTTCATCGATAACGAAGAACATTTCTCCGGCGATTCGATCTACAGCGGCATGCCATGGGATCTGGAGAAGTATGCGTTTTTCTCGAAGGCAGTCCTGTCGATCCTTCCGGTCGTTGATTTCCGCCCGGACATCATTCACTGCCACGACTGGCAGACCGGTCTGATTCCGGTATATCTGCATGAAAGATTCGCGGGCAATGAATTCTTCCGCGGCATCAAGTCGGTTATGACGATCCACAATCTCAAATTCCAGGGCGTCTGGGATACCGAGACGATCAAGAGCATCACCGGTCTGTCCGACTATTATTTCTCAGCGGACAAGCTGGAGTTCAATAAGGATGGCAATTATCTGAAGGGCGGTCTCGTCTATGCGGACGCGATCACGACCGTAAGCCGCACCTATGCGGAGGAGATCAAGACACCGTTCTACGGCGAGGGCCTCGACGGTCTGATGCGCGCGCGTGCCAACGACCTGCGCGGTATCGTCAACGGCATTGATTACACCGAGTACGATCCGCAGACCGATGCCTGCATCGAGCAGCATTACAACGCGAAGAACTTCCGTAAGGAAAAGGTGAAAAACAAAGTCGCACTTCAGAAGGAGCTTGGCCTCGAGGTCAATCCGAAAGCGATGATGATCGGTATCGTGTCCCGTCTGACAGACCAGAAGGGTCTCGATCTGATCGCCTATATGATGGATGAGCTCTGTCAGGATGCGATCCAGCTGGTCGTTCTCGGAACGGGCGATCCGAAATACGAGAACATGTTCCGTCACTTTGCATGGAAGTACGACAACAAGGTATCCGCGAATATCTATTACTCCAATGACCTTTCACACAAGATCTACGCTTCCTGCGACGCGTTCCTGATGCCGTCGCTCTTTGAGCCGTGCGGCCTGAGCCAGCTGATGAGCCTTCGCTACGGAACCGTACCGATCGTTCGTGAGACCGGCGGACTGAAGGATACTGTACAGCCGTACAACGAGTATGAGGGAACCGGAACCGGCTTCTCCTTCACGAACTACAACGCGCATGAAATGCTCGGCACGATCCGTTATGCGGAGCGTATCTATTACGACAAGAAGCGCGAGTGGAACAAGATCATCGACCGCGGCATGGCGGCGGACTTCTCCTGGAATACTTCCGCAAAGCAGTATCAGGAGCTGTACGACTGGCTGATCGGTTACTAAAGATCGGTAAGTTCGGTAAAGGACAGTACGAACATAAATATCGGCGCAGCCGGACAGAACGGCAGAATGGTAGTATTATTGCCGGATGAAATTAACGCGTGTTAGAAACAGGGACTTCGGTGTCAAATGACATCGGGTCCCTGTTTCGTTATCGATGCGGCTTTCGACTTTCCGAAATTGAAGGCGCTGCGGTCCTGCGCGGTAAATCAATGAAAAACTATGAAATGAAATTATCCTATTTTTTTTCGATTTGACGGCATCGCCGGCAGCGTGATACGCTTTGTTCAACGAAGCAGAGTTCTCTGCAAAAATTCCTCCGTTTATCATTGACAGCATCGGTAAAGTAGTGTAGTATAACTAATGTCGAACAAACGTTTGTTCGATACACGAGAGATCAAAGGAGAATCCGTTATGACAAATACAGAAGATAAAAAGCGCGCGCTTGACGCCGCACTCGGCCAGATCGAGAAGCAGTTCGGAAAGGGAACGGTCATGAAGCTTGGAGATACCGGCGCAAACCTCAATGTAGAGGCAATCCCGACCGGTTCCTTGAGCCTGGATATTGCTCTTGGTGTCGGCGGTATTCCGCGTGGACGAATCGTAGAGATCTACGGACCGGAATCCTCCGGCAAGACGACCGTTGCCCTGCATATGGTGGCGGAGGTGCAGAAGAGAGACGGCATCGCGGGCTTCATCGATGCAGAGCATGCGCTCGATCCGGTCTATGCGAAGAATATCGGCGTTGATATCGACAACCTGTATATTTCCCAGCCGGATTCCGGTGAGCAGGCACTCGAGATCACCGAGACCATGGTGCGTTCCGGCGCGGTCGATATCATTATCGTCGACTCGGTTGCGGCGCTTGTGCCGAAGGCCGAGATCGATGGAGAGATGGGTGACTCTCACGTAGGTCTGCAGGCCAGAATGATGTCCCAGGCATGCCGTAAACTGACAGCTGCCATCAGCAAGACGAACTGCGTTGTTATCTTCATCAACCAGCTGCGTGAGAAGGTCGGCGTTATGTTCGGTAATCCGGAGACAACGACAGGCGGCCGTGCGCTGAAGTTCTATTCATCCGTTCGTCTGGATGTCCGCAGGATCGAGGCTCTGAAGCAGAGCGGTGAGGTCGTAGGAAACCATACC
>JAXJTA010000243.1:0-7654 GCA_036309825.1 Eubacterium sp.
ACTGCTCTTTGCTTTTTCACGAATTGCGGCTGCATCTTCTTCTGCCTCTGCAAGGATCTTCTCCCTCTGGGCAGCGGCTGTTCCATGAGCTTCCTCAATCAACTCTTCCGCTTTTGTTTTTGCGTCGGAAAGTTTCTGCTCATACTCGGTCTTCTTCGCGTCCGCATCAATACTCTTTTGTTCCGCCTCGGCAAAACGACCTTTCAGAAGCTCCTCACGTTTATTGATCGTGTCCATAACTCTTCCGAAAAGGAATTTCTTCATGATGAAGAACAGAAAAAGCACGTTAATAACTGTAAAAATAATTGATGGTGGATAGATATTGATCATCTATATGCCTCCCGCTGATGTCCGTCTGCGTTAATTACTTCAGCATTACGATGATCAGAAGTCCGATAACGAAACCGTAAATAGCGGTTGCCTCTGCAAGTGCACAACCAAGAAGAAGGTTTTTGGAAATTTTACTCTCTGCTTCCGGCTGACGCGCGATGGCATCTACTGCGCTGGAAGTTGCTTTTCCGATACCCAGTCCTGCGCCGAGACCTGTAAGTGCTGCTACTGCTGCTCCGATTGCGATAATTGTTCCTGTCATTTTCGATTCCTCCTAAACATAATATGATGCTGTTCACTCTGTTTTTCTCTGTCTGTACGGGTTCTTTCCGATACCTTACCGGTGATCGGCTTTTCCACTTAATACATAATTTAAGTGCTATGCCTCCATGGCTTCCTTCATGAAAAGGGCTGTCAGAAAGGCGAATACATACGCCTGTATCAATCCATCAAAGATGTCAAAATACAGACTGAAGATCATCGGAACGATCACCGGAACGACAATTTCAATCAGTTCCATGATGACGAATGATCCGAGCACGTTGCCGAACAGTCGCATGCAGAGCGACAGCGGTTTGATAAACAGCTCAAGTACATTGATCGGCGCCACGATCGGCATCGGTTCCGCAAAACTCTTCAACCATCCCTTCGGACCGCGTTTCCGGATGTTAGCCACCTGGATCAATACGATACTCATCACAGAAAGCGCAATGGTAACATTCAGATCTTTTGTCGGCGGCTTGAATCCAATGATTCCCATCAGGTTTGCTATTCCGATAAAGACAATAACGGTCATGAGATAAAAATAATACTCAGCCCCTTCATGTCCCATCGTGCTATCGAAGAAATCGTACAGCCATTTGACTGCACCCTCGAGAGCAAGCTGTCCTTTTCCGGGATCTTCAACGCGGAGGTTTCGGGTAAGAACCAGACTGATCAGAAGCACCGCAGCAATGATGATCCATGTAGCTGCAACAGATTCCGTTATTCTGATTCCGGCAATGCTGAACAGAGTCTCGCAGTTTAATTCTTCATTAAGCTTTTCGACTATATCCTGCATTCGCTTCCTCCTTTCTCTCGCTAGACCGTATTATAGTCCGCTATTTTTCGAAAGATAAGCGCAAAATTGAACAATATAGTCAAATCAAAGTGCGTGGTTTTGTGCAGTATTTATCATTGAGCTGTAAATGCATCATTTTTGTTGGGAAATGCTCGTTATACATTGTTATTTGTTGTTCAAACTTACAAGTTTTGACAGACTTGCACAAAATAAAAACAGCCCGCTGATCACTTCCCTATACAGGAATGATAAGCGGGCTGCATTTATTAATACTTAATATTAGTTATTTTTTTCGAGTCTCACGAATTACCTTGATGAGCTGAATGATCACAGTCGGTGCCGCTGCCAGAAGGAATATGCAGCCGACCTGTACCGCCGTCGGCGGATAGACGGAGAAGAGTCCCTGCACAAACGGTACAAACAGTACCAGGATAACCAGGAGAAGCCCTACCGCGAAGGCGCCGAGGCTGTACATATTCCGTTTGAAGCCGAGGCGGAAGATGCTCTCCTCTCCCCTGCAGTTAAAGCCATGGAAGAGACGGGCCAGTGTCAGCGTGGAAAAAGCCATCGTTGATGCTTCTGCCGCGCCTGTTTTCAGTCCCAGCAGGAATGCCGTAATGACGGCAACGGAGATCAGCGCGCCCTGCCCGATCATCAGACAAATGAAGCTCTTATCCATGATGCCGGCCTTCGGATCACGCGGCTTTTTGCGAAGCTCATCGGCGCTGCCCGGTTCCATGCCGATCGCAAGCGCAGGAAGCGAATCCGTCACCAGGTTGATAAACAGGAGCTGTACCGCCTGGAACGGCACCGGCAATGCCAGGATCGAGGTAAAGAGCACGGCAATGATCGCCGACAGGTTGCCGGACAAGAGGAAGAGGACCGCGTTGCGGATGTTTCGGAATACCGTTCTTCCGTTGGCTACAGCTTTGATGATCGTCGCGAAGTTATCGTCGGTCAGGATCATGGAGGCGGCATCCTTTGATACTTCCGTTCCGGTGATGCCCATTGCCACGCCGATATCGGCCTTCTTGAGCGCAGGCGCGTCGTTTACGCCGTCACCCGTCATGGATACGATATTGCCGTTTTTCTGCCATGCATCAACGATACGGATCTTATTTTCCGGAGAAACACGGGCATATACGGAGATCTTCGTGATCTCCTTTGCGAACTCTTTCTCGCTCAGACTGTCGAGTTCCTGTCCGGTAAGGGCAATATCGCCCTCCTCAAAAATGCCGATCTGCTTTGCGATCGCCGTCGCTGTAACCTTATGGTCACCGGTGATCATGACGGTACGGATTCCCGCGCTCTTCGCATTAGCTACTGCTTCCTTCGACTCTTCACGCGGCGGATCCATCATGGACACCAGACCGATGAATGTATAATCCGTCTCGGAATCCACGCTCAGTGCCTCGTCAGACTCCTTATAAGCAAAGGCCAGGACACGGAGTCCGTTCCCGGAAAATACCATATTCTGCGCGAGGATGGCTTTCTTGTCCTCGTCTGTGATCGGTCGGATCTCCTCGCGGTCACGGATCGCCACACAGCGTTCCAGAAGGACATCGACAGCGCCCTTTGTGAAGACGGTAGGTACACCGTGGACCATATGCTTCGTGCTCATCAGCTTGCGGTCGGAATCGAAGGGTACCTCTTCCTCCCGCACGACCATATCACGAAGAATGTCCTCGGTCAGGGACGGCATCTCGCCGTCATTCATGATTCCCTTTACATTGTGATACATCTCCAGAAGCGCATACTCGGTCGGATCACCGATCCCCTGTCCGTCCACGATCGCGGAGTCATTGGCGAGAACGGCATTGTACAGAAGATACCGGTGCAGCTGGCAATTAAGATCCAGCTCCCTGTCGCGAAGGATCTCTCCGCCGATGTAGATTTCCTGCACGGTCATCTTGTTCTGCGTCAGTGTACCTGTCTTATCAGAGCAGATCACAGACACGCAGCCGAGTGACTCGACCGCGGCAAGATCTTTGATGATGGCGTTCTCTCTGGCCATCTTCGTTGTTCCCATCGCCTGGACGATCGTCACGATCGAGCTGAGTGCCTCGGGAATAGCCGCTACCGCCAGAGCTACCGCGAAGAGAAGGGCATCCATCAGCTTCATGCCGCGCCACATTTCGAGACCGAGAACGATGACGCAAATGATCAGAATACCGGTTGCCAGCTTCTTGCTGAAATCATCCATGCTCTGCTGGAGCGGTGTCTTCTTCTCTTTCGTATCGTTCATCAGCTGCGCGATCTTGCCGATCTCCGTATTCATTCCGGTCCCGGTGACGGCAACGGCAGCTCTTCCGTAGGTTACCAGGCTGCCGGAATAGACCATATTGATCCTGTCGGACAGTCCAACCTCTTCGGTCAGATCATCCGCGGTCTTGTCTACATTCGTCGATTCACCGGTCAGTGTACTTTCATTGACCTGCAGAGAAAAACTATCCAGGATCCTTCCGTCTGCGGTGATCATATCTCCCGCTTCGAGCATCAGGATATCGCCGGGCACAATGTTTTTCGAATCGATCTCGATCTTTGTGCCGCTGCGCATGACCTTTGCTTTCGGTGAAGACAGGGATTTCAACGCATCCAGTGATTTCTGCGCCTTTACATGCTGTACCGTACCGAGGATCGCATTAAGGATCAGAACCGCAATGATGACGAGCATGCTCTCTACATCACCGGTGACGGCAGAGATCGCCGCGGCGATGATCAGAATGATGACGAGCAGATCGGCGAACTGACCGAGAAAGATCCGGAAAGCGCTTTCCTTCTCTCCTTCCGCAAGGGCATTTTCACCCACTTCCCGCAGTTTTTCCTCCGCTGCCGCATCGGACAGGCCGCACCGATCCGTTCCCAATTCCGCTAACAGATCTTCCTTTTTCTTCAAATACCAGTCTTCCATGCTTTCTCCTTCTACGTGAACTGTGTTTCGTGTAATCGATTGCCGCCATGCATATCTCACGGTGGATCGCTGCCTTGCTTTTCTCATAGCGGATCGCCGCCATGCGTCTTCTCATGGCGCACATAAAAAAAGAGACTTTCGTACGACATCCTCCACTCGAAGAATACCGTACAAAAGTCTCATCGTTTCAATCTAACGCGGGGCTACATCAGCCCGTGGTTGACGCTATAGATACGGATCTTAGACCCGCCGATTACTCCCTTAAGCACTTTTATCAGTTTAACGGAACGGGAATCGGATTGCAAGGTTTTTTCACCCGACAAGCCATTTTATTTTCGCGACGCTGTAGATCGGAAGGAAGGGGATCAGGATCGGTGTCTTCCGTACATATTCCCGATACGCGGGATCGTCTCCGTAATTACGCTGCTGGCGCAATTCCAGACGTCTGGCACCGCTGAACATGATATAGATGATCCCCGCATAACCGGCAATAGCCGCAAGCCATCTGAGCGGGCTGTCGATCATGTTCAAGGCGGATACAAAAACGCCCGTCCAGAACAGGACCTCTCCAAAATAATTCGGGCAGCGTACGAAGCGATAGAGGCCGGTGCTCACAAAGCGCCTTGGGTTGACGGCCTTCGCTGCCGACTTCTGCAGATCGGCTGCCGTCTCCAGAACGATCCCGGCGATCATCAGGATCGTTCCGATGATCTGAAGGACATCGGAGTGATGACCTTCCGTTTCCATGCGGAACAGGACCGGCGATACCTGACAGGCATAGAGGGCCGCGCAGGTGATCCAGATCGCGATCTTTACGCCGAATCCGACTTCACTGCCGTCCTTCGTCTCCTTTGCCAGCGTTTTCCTGTAGGAAGCGCTCTTCAGTTCGCGGGCCAGCAGATATCCGCCGAGTCTGCAGCCGTAAAAGACAAGCAGAAGGCACTGCAGAACATCCCAGCTGCCGGCTGTACTGCGCTGCGTAAACAGGATGATAAATCCCAGAACAGCCACAGAAAAACCGTAGCCGATCGAGATAAAGTAGATGTATTTCTTAAACCCGACGCTGCTGACAACAAGGGCTGCAATCAATAATATCCAGAATACATTCATTTCCGCACTGCTCCTAACCTCTGTTATTTTTTATCTTACCGGGTTCACTGTCATCTGCTCATTTGCCGGTTTTCTTTGCCATCGTGACAATATTTTTATCATCGGCACGTTCGTAGTGAAACTCATCCATCGTCCGGCGTACCATGTAGATCCCGAGTCCTCCGATCTTTCTGTCTTCCGCGGAGAGACTCGTATCGGGCTTCGGCTCTTTGGTCGGATCAAAGGGCGCTCCGCTGTCGATCATCCGGATCTCCACTGTATCCTCTTTCTTTCTGATGCCGATCGTGCAGCTTCCCTTATCCGGCGCGTACGCGTAGGAAGCTACGTTCGTGAAAAGCTCCTCCACCGCCATTTCAAATTGCATCTGTTCCTTCATACCGATACCGTACTCTTCCAGATGCTCATCCAGAAATGCCGTCACATCGGCAAGCTTTGCCGTATCGGCATCGACGGTGATCTCCGCGAACAGCTCATCCGTCCCGTGGTAAACGAGATCAAGCATGGTGATGTCATCAAACTGCGGCGCATCCTGAATAAATTTATCGATCTCACGCCGAACACCTTTCAAAATCTCATCGGGCTGGTCATTTCTGTACATATTCAGTGCCTCCAGCATACGTTCCGTGCCGAACAGCTCCTTGTCCCTGCTTGTCGCCTCCGGCACACCGTCGGTATACAGGAACAGGCAGTCTCCTCTTTCCAGCTTCAGGGTGTAATCCTTGTAACGGATCCCCTCCATGCCGCCGAGGACCAGACCGTGTTTATCCCTGAACAGCTCATAATTCCCGTCGGCTTTGCGAACAGCCGGATATTCATGACCGCCGTTAGCCGCCGTAATGACTCCCGTAGGGATCTCCAGAATTCCGAGCCAGACGGTTACGAACATCTCTGCCTTATTTCCCTCACAGAGCTGGTCGTTCACCGCGGCAAGGATCTCTGCCGGCGTTCCTCCCTGCTGGGCCTGGTTCTTCAGCAGCGTTTTTGCAATGACCATGAAGAGTGCCGCCGGTACACCTTTACCGGAAACATCTGCCATGACCATGCACAGGTGATCGTCATCGATGAGGAAGAAGTCGTAAAAGTCACCGCCGACCTCCTTTGCGGGATTCATCGAAGCATACAGATCAAATTCTTTTTTATCCGGGTACGGCGGGAAGATCGACGGCAGCATATCCGCCTGGATCTGCGTCGCAACATTCAGCTCCGCACCGATCCTCTCCTTCTCGACTGTCACCGCCGTAATGTCCTCAATGTACTGCCTGGATCTGTCGACCAGATTGCCAAAGGATTCCGCGAGCACCTGGATCTCATCACCCGTATGGTATTTCCAATGGAAGTTCAGGTTATCACCGCTGATCCCCTGCACCTTCTCCGTCAATTTGATGATCGGCTTGACGATCCGGCTTGACAGCCGTAGCGAAGCCACGACGGAAAGTGCCAGAAGGCCGATCATAAAGACGAACATAAAGAAGATGACCGCTTTGATGCCGCTCGCCATCTCCGCCTTCGCGTTATCGGACATATCCGTAATGGTATCGGTCAGCGATTCGGTCAGCTGCTCAGCCTCGCTCCTCGGTAAAAGGATCGCATAGGTCCATCCGATCGTATCCATCGGCGCGTAGGCCATAAAATACTCCGTGCCGTCGATCTCACAGCTTCCGTGTCCCTTGTAGCCGTTCATGCCGTCCTGCAGCATGGAGACGAACGCGCTGTTGCCCCCGTTCAGCAGATTCTTGTTGACGATCTCGGAACTGTCCATATCGACCTCAAGGCTTCCCTCCTTCGCGGAGGAAAACAGCAGATTGCCGTTATTATCCACGATAATGGAAAAGCCCTTGTCGCCGACCTTTGTACCGTGGATCTGCTCATCGATATCATTGAGGAACATTCCCGCGCCGACTACGCCTTTCAGTTCCGTATCCCGGTAAACAGGGACACCGCACATGATCGCCTGGCGTCCTGTGAACATGTCTTCTGTGATTTGGGTGAAAAACGGCTCGCCGCTTTCCGCAGCCCCCGTGTACCACGGTCTGTCGCGCAGATCGAGAGAGACAGCTTCGCCCCCCTGTTCGGTCTTTGATCCGGACAGACTGTCCACAATAATGGTTATTCCGCTCTCTGTCGAATAATAATCATCGGACATCAGCGCAAAATGTTCTTTTGTGCTGAGCAGCAGCTCATCGACGGGATCCAGAAGAGACAGTTCTTCCGGTATCCCCTCCGAATATCTGCTGACACCGCGG
>JAXJTA010000244.1:0-7288 GCA_036309825.1 Eubacterium sp.
CCCTTATATACGCCAAGGCCGTGATTCTCGTGAACCACGTAATCGCCGATATGCAGTTCCGCGAAGCTGTTGATATGATTCCCGCTGTAAGCGGATTTTTTGCGTTTCTTTTTCTTCTGCTGCGCGCCGAAAATATCACTCTCCGTGATGACGGCAAACTTCTGCATCGGATATTCAAAGCCGCGGCGCGACTTGCCCGCCGTCACGAGGATCTCGCCCTCCTGAAGCAGACGGTCTTCGTTCTCGCTGAAGAAAGCATTCAGACCTTCATCGAGAAGGTCGGCTGCCAGACGCGCGCCTCTCGTTCTCGACGGAGAAAGTACGACAACGCGGTAGCCTTTTTTCTTCCACTTTTTCAGATCCTCGACAAGCATCGCGAACTGGCCGTTGTAGGAGCTGATCGAACGCGCGAGAACGGAAAATTCTCCCGTCAGCTCGTAATCGCCCATGCGCGGCTGCAGCAGCGCAAAAGCGGCCGTGTGCCGGTGGCTCACTTCCGCCGCGAACATCTCCGGTGTCGGCATCCTTCCCGCCTCCTCCGGCCGGATCTGCTTCTCCACCAGGCGGTGCTTCATCGCCTCCTCATACTCCTTGAAGACGGCGCGCACATTCTCCATCAGCCTCTCCGGTTCATCGAGAAAAACGCAGCTTCCCTCCGGCAGATAGTCGAGGATCGTGTCGGTCAGGTTCTTGTAGAAGGCTTTTCCCCCCTTCTCTTCCTTTCCGATGTCCTCGGTCGCCGGATAGATCGTCACGCTGTCCAGGTTCTCGATCGAGCGCTGGCTCTCCGGATCGAAGCTTCGGATCGAGTCGACCTCATCGCCCCAGAGCTCAATGCGGACCGGCGTGTCCTCCGTCAGCGGATAGATATCGATGATATCGCCGCGGATGGCAAACTGCCCGGAAGCTTCGACCGTTCCGAAACGCTCATAGCCCAGCTCCGCCAGGCGTCCGCTCAGCTGATGCGTATCGACGGTGCTTTCCGCGTCGATCGTAATGCAGCTGTTTCTGAGCACGCGAAAAGGCAGAAGATAGTCCATGCACCCCCCTGCGGGAGTTACGATCGTTACTTTCTTCTGCTCCTTATTCTGTTCATTTAACGCTTTGATCACCTGCATCCTCTGACGGGTCAGCAGGTTTCCGGCCAGATCGGCCTGTCCGAAGATCAGATCGCGGCGCGGATAATACAGGACATCCGGATCGTACAGCCGGCAGTCCTCATATAGTTCACGGGCTTTCAGTTCATTCTCGGCAATCAGAAAGGATACCGGGGCTTCATCAGAAAGACCCGCAGCAAGCTGTGCTTTCTGCGAGTCGATACATCCCGTGATACAGATCACGCCTGTCTTATTCTTCAGCTGCTTCTTCAGGTCATCATAGCCGGCGACAGCCTCCAGAGGCTGCGTCAGTGCTTTGATCATAACTTACTCCTTCGGTGTCTTGCGGTTGTACAGATTCATCGCCTTATCGATCTCTCCGCCGACGATCAGCTCGACCGCGTCCGCCGCGTCCTTCACCGCCTCGTCCGCCAGTTTTCTCTCTTCCGGAGAAAAACGTCCGAGCACGTGATCCGCAAGATCCCATCCTTCCGGCTTCGCGCCGGTGCCGACTCTGACACGGGCGAACTTGTCGGTGCCGATCAGCTTGATGATATTTTTCATTCCGTTCTGTCCGCCGGCGCTGCCTTTTTTGCGGACACGGATCTGTCCCGGTTCCAGATCGATATCGTCATAGATCACGATCAGTTCCGTCTCCGGATCGATCTTGTAGTAATTGACAAACTGCTGCACAGATTCCCCGGACAGGTTCATATAGGTGAGCGGCTTGGTCACGATGACCTTCTCGCCGCTGATGATGCCCTTGCCGTACATCGCCTTCATGGCGGTTCCCGACTGCGGGATATTGTAGCGGTCGATCAGCTCCTCCACCACATCAAAGCCCATGTTGTGCCGCGTCTTGTCATATTTCTGACCCGGATTTCCGAGTCCAACGATCAGATACATCTGTTTCCTCCGTAGCGATATTCCATGTCGATATTGCCGATGGTTCCTCCCGGTCCCGCAGATCAGTTGAAGTAGACCAGTTCGGTGTCCGGTGCCTCGGCACCCTGGATCGTGATTGCCTTGAAGACCGGCTCTTCATCCTGTGCCATCGGTACATACTTGTAATCGACGCGGGCAGTTACGGTGACCCAGCTGCCCTCCGCAAGCTTCGCCGCGTTCTTGCTCTGGCAGAGGAAACCGATGTACTGGATATCCTCGGCACAGCAGGTCATCGCGGAGCGGGCCGGTACAAAGTAGTCGGCGCCTGCCTCTTTGCTCTTCAGTACGCGTCCCTTGAAGCGTACCTTTTTGCCTTCGTAGCGTTCCCTGTTATCCTGCAGATCTACGAAGAAGATACCGTAGTCGACATCCTCGATCTCGATGATGTCCTTCGTCAGGTCGTACGGCACGGAGTCCTCAAAGATGTCGATCGGTTCATCGTTCACATCAATAAACTCCACGCTGCAGCCCGGATTGACGATCTTGATGCTGCGGCGGTAATTTGCCAGCGGCATGTCCTTCGTGCAGCGGTTGAACAGGACCATGTCCGCGTTCTTCGTCATCTCCACAAAGAGAGACTTCATATTATTCTGATAGATCTGGAACGTGGTCGCGTCCACGAGCACGATCTGCTGCGCGATGCCCCAGCCCGCCGGCAGCTTCATTGCCTCGAGCTTCGCAACGCCCCAGAGCGGGTTGAACTCCAGCACAACTCTGTCCGGATGGTATTTTCTCTGGAAGGCGCGGAGATTATCATAGGAAAACTGCTCCGGCTCCTCGATGTACTCATACTCGGTGCGATATTTCAACAGGAGTTCCTTCTCGTCAAATTCCTCTTCGCCCTCTTCCGTATTGATCAGAAGAGTCGGGGCTTCCTGCTGAAAATAGTTCTGTCTGAGTGTGAAATTCAGAAAAGACGTTTTTCCCGCTTCGAGGAAACCCGTAATGAGGTAGATCGGAACCCGGATTTCTTCTTGATTCATTCTTACTTCCTCTGCTTTCGCTTATTTATTATGCCAGCTTGAAGAGCTCCTCAAGCTTATCTTCCTTCAGCTCGGATCCGATTACGCACAGGCGGCCTGTGTACTCCGGATCGCCGGAACGGACGTCGGCCTCTTCCGGAACCATATCAAAGTAGATCCATGTACCATCCTCTGCCGGAACCATGCCCTTCGCGCGAAGGATGATGCCGTAGGTGTTGTCGGCGGACAGCGCCTCGAGGATCGCGTTGATCTCCTCAACGGTGTATTTGCGGATCGTCTCGCGGCCCCAGCTGGTGAATACCTCGTCCGCGTCATGGCCGTGATGATGGTGGTGGTGGTGACCACAGCTGCATACGCCGTTTTCGTCATAGTGGTGATGATGCTCGTGCTCATCCTCGTCATCATCGTCGTCATCGTCATGATGATGGTGATGGTGCTCGTGCTCATCCTCGTCATCATGATCGTGATGATGGTGATGATGCTCATGCTCGTCTTCATCCTCATCCTCGTCATCAAGGAGCGTCAGATCGATCTTCACGCCTTCCATCGTCTCCAGAACTTTTTTGCCGCTCAGGGTCTCGACCGGTGTGGTGATGATCGTTGCGGTTGGATTGATCGCGCGCAGAAGGTCAAGTGCCTCCTGGATCTTCTCCGGTGTTGCCTTCGGCGTATCGGTACGGCTCAGAATGATCGTTCCGGCAGCCTCGACCTGGTTCTTGAAGAACTCGCCGAAGTTCTTGAGATACATTTTGCACTTCGTGACATCGACAACGGTCGTTGCGGAATTCAGCTCCAGATCCGCTGCGTCGGCGTTTTTGTCTACGGCACGGATAACGTCGGACAGTTTGCCGACACCGGACGGCTCAATGATGACGCGATCCGGATGATACTGGTCTACAACATCCTTCAGTGCTGTTCCGAAGTCACCGACGAGGGAGCAGCAGATGCAGCCGGAATTCATTTCCTTGATCTCGATGCCGGCGTTCTTCAGGAAACCACCGTCGATACCGATCTCGCCGAACTCGTTCTCGATCAGAACGACCTGCTGACCCTTGAATGCGTCCGCCAGAAGTTTGCGGATCAGTGTTGTCTTGCCGGCTCCCAGGAAGCCGGAAATAATATCAATCTTTGCCATTGTAATCGTCTCCTTTTCTTATATGTACCTGTATCTGTCGCGCACAGCCGCGGCAGGACCCGCGCCACTGATACGCAAACGAGACGAAGGCAAGTGCCTTCGTCTCCAATAAGTGCTTATCAGATCAGTTTATTCGCTGTCTATCAAATTCCGATCAACCGTTGATCATGAAGTTCATCAGTTTCTCGATGTCTTCTCTCTCGGAAGCAACGAGCTCAAGCTCCGGAATCTCAGCACCGTTAGAGAAAATGTTCGCAAGAGATACATACTGGCTCAATTTGGATTTCAGATTCAGTCTGTCGCCCTCAGCGGTTACAAGCTCAATGCGGCCTTTGCAGCTGTCAATAACCTGGAAAAATTTGTCTACGTCTTTGATATTCTCGATTTTCATAATATGCCCTCCATTATGATTTCTTCTGTAAAAACTTCTCTGTTCCGTTGCAAATCATAACACAGCTTCTATATAAAGAAAAGCTATTTTCGCAGCTGTGAAAAACTTTATATAAGTTCGCCAAATTTACCGCCGCAGGCAGCCAGTACATCTGTCGGAGACAGACATAAGGAAAGGCCTACCCGCCCGCCGCTGATATAAATCTTGTCGTATTTTTCGGCGGTTGTATCGATATATGTTGGGAATTGTTTCTTCATGCCGATCGGACTGCAGCCGCCCCGCACATAACCGGTGATTCCGAGAAGATCCTTCACATGGATCATCTCCAGCGACTTCTCACCGACGGTACGGGCTGCCTTCTTCAGGTCGATCTCTTCCGCGATCGGAATCACGAGCACATAATACTGCCGACTCTTCCCCAGCAGGACAAGCGTCTTGTAGGAACGCTCGACGGGCGCGCCGGTGATCTCCGCCGTGTGAAGTCCGTCGATAAATTCATCGCACTCGTACCGGATCGTCTCATAGGAGATCTTCTGCCGGTCCAGCATGCGCATCGCGTTTGTTTTTGCCTCTTTCGCCATATCAGTTTCCTGTCGGTGCGCCGTAGTAATCCATCTCGGTGATGCAGGTATCATCGTACTCCGATCCGGAGTAAACTTCCTTGATCGTAACGGTCACATCGGACGCAACCACATCCTCGGACAGCTCTACGCACATCTCTTTCTTCTCATCCGGGAACTCCACGTCGAACGACTTGTCGCCGATCCGGAAGTTCAGGACCTTCGGACGGTTGTTCATCGCGTAGTAATCGCCATCGAGCGTGTACCAGTTGCCGAGCTTCACGACGATGAAATGGACACGGTACTCACCATCGAACTTCTCGGTGATATTCTCACCGATACCCGGTCCGTCGACGCCCTCCTGCCAGCTGTTCGAATCGATACCATCGTGCATACGGGCCGGCGAGTTGTCTACGCCATCCTGCTGGATCGTCGATGTAGCCGCGGAATCGGCAATGCCGATCTGAGAAAAACCGAGCAGGCTGATCTGCGCCTGGCGGCTTTCGTCTACGATCGCTGCCGTCACCTGTCCTGCCGCAGCCTCCTCCGCCGGTGCCTCCTGCGTCTGCTCTTCTGCTGATGCTTCGGCCTGCGTCTCTTCCTGTGCCTCTGCTTCCGGCGTCGGTGTAGGTGTCGCTGTATTCGTGATCTTGACCTTCTGCGGTTCATTTGATTCCGCATTGGACAGATAATTCGAGATCGCGAACATGGCGCCGACACCGGCAGCCAGAATCACGACGATCAGAACCAGCCCGATCAGCAATACTTTCTTTTCTTTGTTTCGTTCACGCGCCTTATCCAGATTGCCGCCGCAGCGAATGCATTTGCGTGCGTGCGATGGATTATTGTGTCCGCAATACGGGCATTTCATAACACGTTCTCCCCTCGTTTCCTTATACTTGTAAAAAACTTCTTCCAAGTCACCCAGTATATGCATTTTTTATACTAGTCAAGAAATTATAACACAAAGTATTTCGGTTGTAAAACTTTCCTGAATAAAGAGCATGTAAAGCATGTAAAGCTTCTGTAAAGTTCTCCTCCGGACTCAGGTCTCCGGAAACCCGGCGGCTCTAAGCCGTCCTTCATGCCTGATTATGCAGCTGCGGAACTCCTCAGCACTATCATGCTTCGTCAGACAGTCCTCGCTATATACCTCCTCAAAAGCCCGGCATGAAATCCGGCAAGATCCGCCGGGTTTCCTTCGAATTCGTCCTTAGGAGATACTTTACAAATAATACTTCTCAAATATTGGTAAACACTATTTACCTATTATTTTCTTCAATAAATAACGCCATCTACTATCAGTCGTTTCGCTTGACGCAAAATTCCTCGCTATATATAATTGTGGAACAGATAAATTCTGCTGTACTTATATTGTGCAACAGATAAATTCTGCCGTACTTATTTAGATAACCAACACAGGAGAAATATCTATGCGACTTCGTAATATTCCGGGATCTGCGGAAGTAATCAATAACAGCGGTTTCGTTGTCAAGGAGGCCGATGCTCCAAAGGGCCGCTGGGCCGAGATCTTCGGCAATGACCACCCGCTGCACATCGAGATCGGTATGGGAAAAGGCCGTTTTATCATGGATATGGCCGCCAAATATCCGGACATCAATTTTGTCGGCATCGAAATGTATGACAGCGTTCTGATCCGCGCCGTTCAGAAAGCGGCGATCCGCTTTGACGACTCCCTCTATGAGGGCGGCCCGCTGGCTGACGCAGCAGTTTCCGCCGTCCCGCTTCCGGAAGGCTGTAATTTCCGTTTCATCCGCATGGACGCGCGCAACATTCGCAGCTTCTTCGCAGACGGCGAGGTCGACCGCATCTACCTGAACTTCTCCGATCCGTGGCCGAAGGACCGGCACGAACACCGCCGCCTGACCTGGCGCGGCTTCCTGAAGCTTTACGCCTCGGTCCTCAAGGACGGCTCCCACCTGGAATTCAAGACCGACAACCGCGACCTCTTTGATTTCTCGCTTGCGGAAGTCCGCGAAGGCGGCTGGCAGCTGCTCGCGCACACCTTCGATCTGCACGCCGATGAGGTTATGAACAGGGAAAATGTTATGACGGAGTACGAGGAGAAATTCTCCTCTGCCGGCAATCCGATCTGCAAACTGATCGCCAGACCGTAAGCGTCCGGTTCTTGCCGAATCTTCCGCGCTGTGCTACAG
>JAXJTA010000245.1:0-4705 GCA_036309825.1 Eubacterium sp.
ATCATGAGGATCGTCACGCCTTCCCGGTTGAGATCCCGGAAAAGTTCCATGACCTGTTCGCCTGTTTTTGAATCCAGGGCGCCGGTCGGTTCGTCTGCCAGAAGGATCTTCGGCTGATTGACCAGTGCCCTCGCGATCGCCACTCGCTGCTTCTGTCCGCCGGAGAGCTGATTGGGACGATTGTTCATCCGGTCTCCCAGTCCGACTCTATGCAGTGCCTCTTCCGCGCGGATACGCCTTTCTTTCACCGGAACCCCTGCGTAGATCAGAGGCAGCATGACGTTTTCCAGGGCGCTCTGCCGCGCCAGAAGTTCGTAATTCTGGAAGACAAATCCGACCTTGTGCAGGCGGATCTTCGATAATTCGTCATCATCGAGCGCACTGACATCCTGTCCATCGAGGAGCAGCGTGCCGGAGGTCGGCTGGTCGAGACAGCCGATAATATTCATCAACGTCGATTTGCCCGAGCCGGAAGGACCCATGATCGCCGTATATTCGCCGGTCTCCATACGGAAGTTTACATTTTTCAGGGCTTCGTACTCCATTTTGCCCTGCACGTATGTTTTTGAGATATCCCTGCATTCCAGGATCAAAGAATTACCTGTGTTCCCGTCACTTACCACGGAATTGCCTGTGTTCCCGTCACTTACCACGGAATTGCCTGTGTTCCCGTCATTCATCACGGCAGCACCTCCGTTCTCGTTCCTTCGGTCAGCGTCGGATCGGGGAAGGCCAGCGCATCATCCGCTGTCAGATCCCCCGTAACGTTCACAAGGCCGGTCGGATCGCCGGTGATCTCCCCGGTGACTTCGACTTTTTTCAACCGGTCTCCTTCCGCCTTCCAGACGAACGGATGCTCCGGGTCGGTCGTATCGATCATATATTCCGGAATCGTCACGCCATCCTCTGCCGCAGTATTTACCGCACCGTTTTTATCTTCCGCCGAGGTACCGGTCACAGACGCCGAACCCGCTGCCGTGGAATCACCGCTTACGGTCTCCGAACCCGCTTCCGCGTCTTCCGTGTTTCCGCTTCCGCCATCCTCCTGGCCGTAGTCCGGCTCCACGTAGACATGCTGCCCCATCATCAGTCCGTCTGCCGATTCCGGCGTCACATAAAACGGATAACTTGTCGAAGAAGTATATCCGTCCGTCACATTGCCGTACATGCTCTCACCGGACCCGATGCTTCCGTTTTCCGTGTCGATTTTTGACACGGTTCCCCGCCAGAATGTATCGTCGACACGGGACCTTATGATGACAGGGATGCCCTCGCTGATCTCGCCGATATTCATCTCATTGATCTTTGCCTTGATACGGATACTTCCCGCCTTCATGACGGTAATGAAGGCACTGCTGTCCTGTCCCGAATCGGAGGTCGTCGCGTTCGCGGATCCGTTCTCATTGATCGTTCGGACAATGCCGTCGATCTTGCTGGTTACGGTTGCCGTATCGATCTGCTTCTGCAGCTTGTCGATATCGATCTGTTTGCTCTGCACATCCAGTTTTTTCTGTGAAAGTGACAGCTGCTGATCCTGGATCTGGATCGTCAGATTGGCCAGATCATCGGCATTGGTCGTTTTTGCCTTCTGCGCGGTCAGCGAATCGATCGTTCCCTGCAGGCTGCTCAGCTCGTTGTTCAGTCTCTGCAGATCGATCTTCGCCTGACTGAGATCGGCCTGGTACTTCTCCGTATCATAGGTAAAGAGCGGATCGCCGGCTTTCACCTCCTGGCCTACTTTTACAAGGATCTCCTTCACCTGTACCTCTTCATTCTTATTCACGGACCAGGTCTCCTCCGCTTCTACAACGCCCGCGTAGCGATTGATCACACCCGACGCGCTGCCTCCGTCGACAAGTTCCCGGATCGGGACCGCATAAACGGCTTCGGTGCTGCCCGCACCCGCTCCGGCTTTCATAAACCTGAATAAGAGGAGCAGTCCTGCTGCAGCTGCCGCGATGATAATCAGAATGATCGTCACTTTCTTCCTTCTTGTCATAACCTTACCGCTCCAAAAAAGGGCGCTTCTGCCCGGTGCATAATCCAAACCGATCAGTCACCGACAGAAACCCCTTATTATTTCACTTTATTTCCCGTTCCGACAGAACGTTTTTGCCTGAAAGTCAGGCCTCGTTCTCTTCTGCCTCGGTACGGATCCCCAGCTCCTCGAGCTGCTTGGCTTCTACCGGTGCCGGAGCCTCCGTCATCATATCGGAAGCATCCTTGACCTTCGGGAACGCAATGACTTCACGAATGGAATCCGCGCCTGCCATCAGCATGACAAGGCGGTCCAGACCATAAGCCAGTCCGGCGTGCGGCGGAACTCCGTAGCGGAACGCGTTCAGCAGGAAGCTGAACTGCTCCCATGCACGCTCTTTGGTAAATCCAAGTACTTCGAACATCTTCTCCTGAATATCATCCTGATGGATACGCACGGAACCGCCGCCGATCTCATTACCGTTCAGAACGATATCATATGCCTTTGCGCGAACGCTGCCCGGATCGGAATCGATCTTGGCCCAGTCCTCCTCCATCGGCATGGTGAAAGGATGATGCATCGCCATAAAGCGGTTCTCCTCATCCGACCACTCCAGAAGCGGGAACTCGGTGATCCATACGAAGCGGAAATCGTCCTTTCTGGTAAGGCCCAGTTCCTCCGCAAACTGCAGACGGATCGCGCCGAGTACGTTCCATACGATCTTGTTGCGGTCCGCGGCAAAGATCAGGAGGTCACCGGTCTCACCCTGCATCGCTTCGATAAGAGATGCCTGCTGCTCCTCGGTCATGAATTTCGCGAAGGAGGATTTCACCGTACCGTCGCTCTTCAGCTGAATATAGGCAAGTCCGCCGGCGCCGCAGCCCTTCGCGAACTCAACAAGCTTGTCGATCTTCTTTCTGCCGAGGTCGCCCTGTCCCTTTACGTTGATACCGCGAACGGAACCGTCTTTCTGCTCCAGCGCGTTACGGAATACAACAAAGTCAAAGTCTTTGACCACATCCGATACATTGACCAGTTCGAGGCCGAAACGAAGATCCGGCTTATCGGAGCCGAAGCGATCCATCGCCTCCTGCCAGGTCATTCTCTGGATCGGTGTCTGTACATCGACATTCAAGGTCTCCTTGAACAGATATTTCAGGAAACGCTCGTTGACATCGAGAACATCCTCTACATCCACGAAGGAAAGTTCCATATCGACCTGGGTGAATTCCGGCTGACGGTCGGCACGAAGGTCCTCATCACGGAAACATCTGGCGATCTGAATATAGCGGTCATAGCCGGAGCACATCAGGAGCTGCTTGAACAGCTGCGGGGACTGCGGAAGCGCGTAGAAGCTTCCCGGATGAACGCGGCTCGGTACAAGGTAATCACGAGCGCCTTCCGGTGTGCTCTTTCCGAGCATCGGTGTCTCGATCTCCAGGAATCCTTCGTTATGGAAAAACTCTCTGGTCAGATATGCCACCTTGGAACGAAGCATCAGGTTTCTCTGCAGGTCCGGACGGCGAAGGTCCAGATAGCGGTGTTTGAGACGGATCTCATCACGGGTCTTGCTGTCCTCTTCGATCGGGAACGGCGGGGTCTCCGCCTCAGCAAGAATTCTTAAATAATTTGCGTCAAGCTCGATCGTACCTGTCGCCAGCTTCTCGTTGACAGCGCCGCCTCTCTTACGAACCGTTCCCGTCACGGCAACAACGAACTCGCTGCGAAGCTTCGCGGCCTTTTCGAATGCCTCCGCATCGGTATGTCCATCCTCGAAGATGACCTGCATGATACCGGAGCGGTCTCTCAGGTCTACGAAAATAAGGCTTCCTTTATTACGGCTCTTCTGCACCCAGCCCATCAGTGTCACTTCTTTACCGATCATTTCCCCGGTAACTTCTGCACACCGGCAGGTCCGATGCATCCCCTTCATTGACTCAGCCATTTGTCTGTATCCTCCTTAAAGTGCATTCTTCATGCGATTATCTGGCAAAAACTTCTTCGATCTCGTCATAGCCTTCCTGCGTGAGCTGATCCTTCTGGAACTTCTTATTCTTCTTCATGACAAGGAGATTTACGACCTTGCCCTCCGCTCTCTCGCTCATCGCCTTCGTGATAGTCTCACGAAGTTTTTCGTCGGAAACTTTTTTCTCGATCAGGTATGCCTTCTTGATATTTTTTCCCGGGATCTGATAGCCGTGCTCCAGAAGAAGCATGACGATTCTCTCAAAGCCGATGGAAAAACCGACTGCCGGAACGCTCTGGCCGATGAATTTGCCGACCATCTCGTCATATCGGCCGCCGCCGCCAACCGAGCCGCCGAAATCATCCATGGAGATCTCAAAGATCGGGCCGGTATAATAGGACATGCCGCGCACGAGCGTCGGATCGAAGGACAGCTTGAAGTCGGCGGTTTTTACCGCGTCGACGCTGTTCATGATCGTGATCAGTCCGTCCGCATAAGCCGGATCGAGGTAGCCCGCAAGTTTTTCTCTCGCAATGGCAACGCCTTCCGTATCGGGTGTGATCACACGGAACAGGTCGAGATACTTCTCAACCGCTTCCTCCGCGTAGCCCGCCTTCTTCAGTTCTTCCGCCACACCATCCAGACCGATCTTATCCATCTTGTCCAGTGTGATGAAAACGTCATCGTAATTTTCTTCCGGGAATCCGCTGTAAGCCGCCATTGCCTTCAGGATGCGGCGGTCGTTGATGCGGATCGTGAAG
>JAXJTA010000246.1:0-1923 GCA_036309825.1 Eubacterium sp.
CCTGCTCCGGATACAGATATTTCGCGCGGATCCCGAACATGCGCGGTCCGACATCCCCCTTTTCTCCCTTATCCGTCGTGTAGGTCTGCAAGCCGCAGCTGATGCCGCCGGTGCGGGAGTTGATCTCATGGAAGAGGTCGCCGTAGCTGTAGTTCTCCGTGCTCACCATACCGAGCACGCTCTTCAGGATGCCGAGGTAGGGAACGTATTCGTTCGGAATATTTTTCGTATCGAACAGAAGTGTCAGGTAGCCGATACCGTTGGTGAAATACTTCTCCGTCAGATACGGCGTGCCGTCGACGTTTTTCTCCTCGATGCAGAGCTTCACCGGTGTCTGCTTCGCGATATCCTCACGGCCGAGGACCGGAAGTGTATCGAGCGCCTCCTCTGTCTCTTCCGCCTCCTGAAACGCCTTGAGCTCACGGGTCTTTTTCACCAGATCATCGATCTCCTCCGGAGAAAGTGACGCCTTATAAGCGGCAAGTTCTTCCGCCGTTTTTGCTTCAACAGCGGCTGCGAGTCCCTTCTTCGGACGGAGGGTGACACATGCACTGTGCTTTGCGTCAAGCAGATAGCTGCGGATCAGATCCTCGAAATATCCTTCGTTCGCTTTTTTCTTCAGGTCATCGTAAATTGCGAGGACCTTCAGATATTCAAACGGTTTGTTTTCGTCATAGAGCCAGCTGTCGAACAGGTCGATGCCGTAGATCAGTCCCTTCGGGAAGCGGGAGAAATCCGCCTCACGGAAGCGGAACTCAAAGTAGTTGATGCCGGAAAGGATCGCCTTCCTGTCGATTCCCTTCTCTGCCTGCTCCTCGAGCGTGTCGTGAATGATCGCAAGGAAACGGTCTCTGTCCGTACTCTCGGCATTTCTCGCGATGACCGAGAAGACCGGCTGCAGAACGCCGTCATCATAGGAACCGTCGATATCCTCGCCGATTCCCGCGTCGAGCAGTGCCTGCTTCACGGGTGCCCCCGGCGTATCGAGCAGCACATATTCCAGAACCGACAGCGCAATATTCAATGTCACATCGGAGTAGTCACCGACGACAGTACTGCTGGTCAGATAGGTATTGGCCTCCTCCGGCTCGTCATCGAGGATCGGATATTCCTTCTCGACAAAAACGGGTTTGTCGAACGGTTTCTGTCTCTTGATCTCCGAATCGATCGTGGTCTTCTCGAAGTGGCTGAGGTATTCGCGGTCGATCCAGTCCAGCGTTTCTTCCATGTCCATGTTGCCGTACAGATAGATGTAGCTGTTGGACGGATGGTAGTATTTCTTATGGAAGGCAAGGAACTCCTCATAAGTCAGTTCCGGGATCACCGCGGGATCGCCGCCCGACTCTACACCGTACGGAGTATCCGGGAAAAGAGTCTCAAAAACGACACGGTCGAGCACATCATCCGCGGAGGAGAACGCGCCCTTCATCTCGTTGTACACCACGCCGTTTCGGGTAATCGGATCTTCCGCATTCTCGAGATGATAATGCCAGCCCTCCTGCATGAAGATCTTCTCGTTCTGATAGATCGCCGGGTAAAAAACGGCGTCCAGATACACATCGCAGAGATTGCGGAAGTCCGTATCGTTGCAGCTTGCGACCGGGAACATCGTCTTGTCCGGGTATGTCATTGCATTCAGGAAGGTGTTGAGCGAACCCTTTGCCAGTTCAATAAATGGATCCTTCAGCGGGAACTTTCTCGAACCGCAAAGAACGGTGTGTTCAATAATGTGCGCCACGCCCGTGGAATTTTCCGGCGGGGTACGAAACGCGATATTGAACACCTTATTTTCATCATCATTAGAAAGCAGAGCAATTCTTGCTCCGCTTTTTCTGTGGCGAAGAAGCGTGCCCTCGGCATGCACATCTTCGATATATTCTCTTCCGATTACTTCATATGCTTCGAGCAATCCTGAATGCCTCC
>JAXJTA010000247.1:0-1735 GCA_036309825.1 Eubacterium sp.
GACTCTAGATATGCAGGAGGAGCATTTCGCATGAAGATGAGACATCCATGGAAAAAAACGACAATGCGGAAGATGCTGACGGCACGGAAGAAAATGGCGTCACGGAAGAAGTCGGCGGTGCGGGTTCTGACATTCATAATTCTGACGATCTTTCTGACGGGATGTTCGTTCGCCGATGTGGAGCAGAAGGCAGCCGAGCTGCGAAGCCGCTTCCTGTCGATCGGACAGAGCGCGGCGGGACAGGGATCCGGTGCAGACGGATCGGAAGACCAAAGCGGAAATGAGAACGGGGGCCTTGGGGATGCAGGCGGTTCCGGTGATTCCGGGGAAACAGGAGCGGACGGCAATGGCAGCACGGACGGCGGGGACTGGACGGCGGAGAATCCGTTTTTTCAACTGGGAAGGGAACTTCTGGAGAATGCCACACAGTACGAGGATTATCTGCCGGAGGGGACTTCGCTCTTTGTGAACAACGCGCCGGTCTTCTATTACTACACGCAGATCACGGAAGAGGAGCGCGTCATGTACGATGGGCTCTGGGCGGTGCTGCAGGACCCGACGTCGACGGAGTACCGGAAGGAGATCAAGGTATCGGCAGACCCGGCATCGGATGAGTTTATGACGGAGATGTCGAGGGCGTACCAGGCACTGATCTATGATCACCCGGAACTGTTCTGGTTTCGTCAGAGCCGCGGCAATTTCAAATATTATTACCGGGATATTCAGAATACAGACGGGCAGTATTCGGTCATGCTGCAGATGACGGAGCCTTATGAGGGGTATGAGGCGGAAATGACGGCTTTCAATAACGCGGTGAACGAGTTTCTGGCGGGGATCGACCTGACACAGCCGCAGCCGTATATCGCGCTGCAGATCCATGATAAGCTCATCGATCTGGTGACGTACGACACGGATCTGGCGGCACAGTATACGGCGGATTCCGCGTATGATTACGGCTATTCCGCGTACGGCGCGCTGGTCGCGAACAGCCGCGGACAGTGGAATACCGCGGTCTGCGACGGGTACACCTACGCGTTTCAGTATCTCTGCCAGATGGCGGGCCTTACGGTGACGCATGTGAGCGGACAGGCGGGTGACTCGCCGGAAAACGCGGAGGCACATTCGTGGAACCTGCTGCAATTTGACGGCAGCTGGGTCGAGGTGGATTCGACCTGGGATGACAGAGATCCGGATTTTGATATGAGCGATCCGAACAACGCGATCCTCACGCAGGCTGCGCAGGATCCTGCCTTTTGGGGGCGGATCCGCCATGCGCTGTTCGGTCTGACAACGGAGCAGATGAATGCATTTACGCCGGATGACCGCTATGTTTATTACACGGATGCGGGCTACGCGACATTCCTGTCGTCGAGTGTGCACATCCGCAATACAGAGGAAAACGCGGCCGCCACGCAGGATTATCTGTCTTATCTCGCGCCGGTCGCGGACAGCACGGCGTATTCCTACAGTGCCCTGATGGGAAACTGACGCGCGATTGCGTGCGGGAGCGCCGCATTCGGCGCGCCGCAGCGATTGACAGGCGAAGTTTGGACAGCGCGATGCGGTGCGGAACATGAAGAAACGGGAAGGAGAATCGAGAATCGATTCGGTTTGGAAGGAGGCTCGCATGGAGGCGGGACTGAGCACACTTTGTTATATCGAAAAAGAGGGGAAGTATCTGATGCTTCACCGCGTCGTGAAGAAAAACGACGTGAACAAGGATAAATGGATCGGC
>JAXJTA010000248.1:0-5623 GCA_036309825.1 Eubacterium sp.
CGTATAGATATTGCGGCGGTCGCCCCCGTTCAGATAATAACCTGCCGCGAAGACGCCGAAATCGATGACCGCAAAGAGCACAGTCAGAAGGATGCTCTTCCTTCTCTGACTTTTGATATATCCAAAATCACCTTTGTTAATCTTCAATCCTCTTAACTCCTTGTCCCTGCCGGTTGCTCTGCGCCTTATACGCCTGCGCGATCAGATCGAGCTGATCATGATAATGAATAAGCGCCTCCATATCCTCTGTCTGGTAGATCCGGTAAAACTCCTCCTGGATCTTCTCCACCTCACGCTGCGAGGTCAGGCGATAGAGGCTTTCAATGGTGCTGACGATATCTTCGACGCAGTTATAGCGCAGCTGCGACGAAAGCTGCGCGTCCATAATATCATCCCGCACAGAGGACATTTCATTGTCCAGCGAGATGATCGCTCCGGCTGCGTTGGTAAGGCGGCTTCCTACCTTCTCCGGGATCCTGCCCTTGTACTTGTACTGCAGCGAATGCTCGACGGTCGCCCAGAAGTCCATGGCCATCGTTCTGATCTGGATCTCAACCTGTACATCCTTTGGCCCGTCGATCGTATTGACCGTGTAGATCCCCACCAGATGATAGCTCCTGTAACCGCTCTTCTTCTGGTTGCGGATATAATCCTTGACCTCCGTCACGCGGATGTCCGTCCGCCTGGTGATTACATCGGAGACTTTATAAATGTCCTCGACAAACTGGCAGATGATACGCACACCGGCGATATCCTCCACCTCATCTTCCATTCGATCAAAGGAAATGTTCTTCTTCTGCATCTTGTCCAGAATACTGGAAATGCTTTTCACACGTCCCAGGACCTGCTCGATCGGACAGTAAATTCCCTGCTGATGATACTCATCCTTTAGTTTTCTGAATTTAAGCGTAAGTTCATCCACTGCCATTTCGTAAGGCACCAGAAGCTTATGCCACAGTAAAATATCCATTTATCCTCCGAACCGGGAAAAACTATCATTTCCCGAAAATGAAAAAAGGAGCTGTCGCACCGATAATACGCATGAACAGGCATTCACGATATATTATCCGTGTGACAGCTCCTAAAAGGTCATTTATTATTCGTCATCTTCATCAAGATCATCGTAGCTGTCAGCTTCCTCTTCTTCGGCTGCCGGTGCAGCTGCTGCGGAATCTTCCATCGGAGCAAGTTCACTTCTGTTCTGGTTTACCAGATCGTAATAGTTCTGGATGGATGATGAAAACGCGGTATATTTCTCACCGACTTCCGCAATGGTATTGCCCATGATCGAGGAAATATTTGCCAGAAGCTGATCGGTATAACTGATTGCGCTGGTACGAATATTGTTCGCATCCTGCTGTGCGGAATTCAGAATATCCTGTGCCTGCTGGTTTGCGGCGTTTACAGTCTCATTAGCCTGCGCATAAGCGGCTTTCATGATCTCAGTCTCGGAAACTCTTCTTCTTGCGTCTTCTTCCGCTTCCGCAACGATATTGTCCGCCTTGGACTGCGCGTCTGCAAGGATCGCGTCTTTGTTGCCAATGATCTTCTGATATCTCTTGATCTCATCCGGTGTCTTTAAGCGAAGTTCGCGGAGAAGCTCCTCAAGTTCTTCTTTATTTACAATGATCTTTGTCGTCGATAACGGCTGATAACGACAATTTTCTACATATTCTTCGATTTCTTCAATGATCTGTTCAATTCTGCTGCTGCTCATTTACAATACTCCTTACCCTCGAATTAATAACCCTCATACCTTGTGAATATATCGCCGCAGCCGGATCCTACTGCCTTGCGGAAACCTTCTCATGAATCAGATCAGCAATAAATGCCGGTACAAATTCACTGATATCGCCGCCGAAGCTGGCCACTTCCTTCACCGTAGTCGAACTGAGATATGAGTACTGCATCGAGGTGAATAAGAATGTCGTATCCACATCCGGTGCCAGTTTCTTGTTTGTCTGAGCCATCTGAAGCTCGTACTCAAAGTCTGTGATGAGTCGAAGTCCGCGGACGATAACACCCGCATGACAGGACTTTGCAAAATCTACGGAAAGGCCTTCAAAGGCCACTACTTCCACATTAGAAATCCCACTGGTAGCTTTCTTTAGTATATTAACACGTTCATCTACAGAAAACAACGGAGTTTTTGCAGAATTATGCAAAACTCCGATGATGACGGTGTCGAATAATTTTGATGCTCTCTCGATAATATCCAGATGACCGAATGTCATCGGATCAAAGGTTCCGGGATATACTGCTATCATTCGTCTGTCCCCCTTCGGCGTCTCAAAAAGAGATGCTTGTTGGTCTTGTATTTCTTTACTCTGGTGCATGTGTAGCCCGATTCCTCAAGCCAGTCAAAATTCGTATCCAGCGATGCTTCTACTACAAATAATGTATTTTCATTCACACAGTGAACATCTGACATTGCCTGCAGGGCCTCTTTTTCAAGGTCTTTGTTGTATGGCGGATCCATGAAGATTATGTTAAACGGCGCTTCCCCGTCAAGGGCTTTCACCGCAGCCCTGGCATCCATCTGCAGGACCCTCGCTTCGGCTTCCAGATGTGTGAACTTCAGATTCTCACGAATTACCGAGACCGCACCGCGGTTATCATCCACAAAGCAGGCAAAAGAAGCTCCTCTGCTCAGCGCTTCGATCCCGATAGCCCCGCTTCCGGAAAACAGGTCAAGAAAACGGCAGCCCGGAATATCATACTGGAGCATATTGAATAATGTCTCCTTAATTCGGTCTGTCGTCGGTCTTGTATTATTCCCTTCAAGCGTCTTCAGCGGAAGGCTTCTGCACTTCCCTGCGATTACTCTCATCGATCGAAATCCTCTTTGTACTGAATTCTCCAGTCCAGATCGCCCCGGTCGAGACCCATGATCAGCATCTCCGCCGTCGCAATATTGGTCGCGATCGGAATATTGTACTGGTCACAGCAGCGGATGATCTTATTCACATCCGGTTCACGCGGACTGGTAATAGCCGGGTTGTAGAAAAATATTACCATATCCATATCATTGCGTTCAACCATTTCCGTAAACTGCTTGTCTCCGCCAAGACTTCCCGCAAGGAATTTGTGGATATGCAGATTCGTGACGTCCTCGATGCGTCTGCCCGTAGTACCTGTGGCATAGATCTCATGCCTCATAAGGATACCCTTATAGGCAATGCAGAAATCTTCTATCAGACTTTTTTTGCTGTTGTGTGCGATTATTCCAATATTCATTGAGCCGGGCCTCCATTTCGTACGATAGCGTCTTTTTCATTAAAAATATTATAACAAATGCACAAAGATATTGCAAGTCAATATTATTTTTTATGAAATATATCCAGTTTCAGGATGGAAATTTGATCACAGTTCAATTTTATTCTTCACACATACTCACGTGCAACGAAAGGAGCTGACACATCGGATCAACACTCCTTTGCGTCAGCTCTGTTTCTTGAATTTATGATGCCGGTTGTTATCAGATAGCGAAGCTTCCGATTTCTTCTCCGTCATTGATTACGTAGTAAGCGGTGTTCTCTTCCGGCTTAACGTAAACTTTAACGTCCTTCGGAGCTGCGGTTTTGTTCTTGGATGCCCAGATTTCATCAACCTTTGCAAGAAGATCAGCATAAACGACCTCTTTGCCTGCATACTGCAGAACTACATTGGTCTTTGGCTCAGCTTTCTTTGCTGCAGTTCTCTTTGCCGGTGCCTTCTTCGGAGCGGCAGCTTTCTTAGCCGGTGCTTTCTTCACTGCGGCAGCCTTCTTAGCCGGTGTCTTTGCTGCGGCTTTTACTTCCTTAACAGCAGTCTCTGCTGTCTCTTTTGCCTTTGCAGCAACAGTCTTTACATCTTTCTCAGCTTTCTTTACTGTCTCTGTTACTTTCTCTGCTACAACTTTCTTCTCTTCTGCCATTTTCATGACCTCCCTGGAAAAAATGAATGTTTTACTTCTTCGAAAAACAGTTTTTTGTTACTCTTTTGAATCTAACAATTACTAATATTATTCTCTTTTTATGTTCATTTCAAGGTTTCAAGGTTTTTTTGTAAATAATACATAGCATAATCTGTTTTTGAGCAATTTTGTCGTACAAATCAACGGAACATCAGAGTCCTTCCGCCTCGTCGCGCCTTGCCATATAGGCATCCAGCGCTTTTTTGAGTTCTTCGTCCTGCGGCAGTGACAGGTCGGGATCCAGCGACAAAATATCGCCCGCAGCCTCCTCCGCCGTCTTCAGGATATCCCGGTCGCGATAGATATCCGCCGCGTTGAAGAGCGCTATTCCGCTCTGCCGTACGCCGAACAGATCGCCGGGGCCGCGGAGTTTCAGGTCTTCTTCCGCGATAAAGAAACCGTCATTGGAGCGATTCAGGACCTCAAGCCGTTTGGATGTTTCGCTTTTCCCGTCTCCCTGCATAAAGATACAATAGGACTGCGCATCGCCGCGCCCCACACGGCCCCGCAGCTGATGAAGCTGGGCAAGTCCGAAACGCTCGGCATTTTCGATCATCATGACCGTGGCATTCGGCACATTGACGCCTACCTCCACAACGGTCGTCGAAACCAGAATATTCGTCCGCCCGGAAGCAAAATCCTCCATGACCCTTTGTTTTTCCTTTGGTTTCATTCTTCCGTGCAGCGCCGAAACCGTGATCTCCGGTCCAAATCGTTTCTTCAGTTTCTTACTGTAATCAGTGACATTCTGACAGTTCTGCAGTTCTTCATTTTCTTCCACCATCGGGCAGATCACGTAGACCTGGTGTCCTGCTTCGATCTCCTTCTCCATAAACCGGTAGGTCGTTTCCCGGTAGTTCGTCCCTACGACACAGTTCTTGATCGGTTTGCGTCTGGCCGGCATCTCGTCGATAACGGAAATATCCAGATCTCCGTACAGGATCATGGCAAGCGTGCGGGGGATCGGCGTGGCACTCATGACAAGGACGTTCGGCTGGTATCCTTTCTCCTCCAGGATCTCCCCTGTCTCACACCGAAGCGGTGCTGCTCATCGGTGATCACGAGAGCCAGTGTCTGATAATTTACCTTCTCCTGAATCAGCGCGTGTGTGCCGATGATCATTTTCGCCTTTCCCGACTCGATCTTCTCATAGAGGAGACGTTTTTCCTTCGCGGTACGACTGCCGGTCAGAAGGACCGGTTCCGTGTCGATCCCGTTATCGGCCAGAAGCTTTGTCAACGCTTCATAATGCTGCTGTGCCAGCACCTCCGTCGGGACCATGAGCGCGCTTTGAAAGCCATTCTCATAGGTCTGGATCATGGCCAGGAAGGCAAGGATCGTCTTGCCGCTTCCTACGTCTCCTTGGATCAGCCGGTTCATCAGCCGGTCCCCCTTGAGATCCCGCTCCAGCTCGCCCCAGACAGCACTTTGCGCGCCAGTAAGCGGATAAGGAAGACTCTCGATGACATCCTCCGTTTTCCACACCGCCTTCATCGGAAAATGATTGACTGCGCCGCTCGTACGCTCCCGCAGCATCCGGACTCCCAGCATGAAGAGCAGAAATTCATCGAATACGATTCGGCCGCGTGCCTCCAGAAGGGTCTTTCTGTCATCCGGAAAATGGATCTTCGAGACGGCATAGTTCAATTCTGCCAGATGGTATCGTTC
>JAXJTA010000249.1:0-8457 GCA_036309825.1 Eubacterium sp.
CCCTTAGACATAACGTAGATCTGGGCAAACACCTTGAAACAGCCGATAATGGTCAAAATCAAAGCCAGGAACAGAGACTGGGAAATCATAGGCAGCGTAATGTGGCGGAACATCTGTCCCGGATTTGCGCCGTCGATCTTGGCACTCTCATAGAGATCTTCCGGAATATTCATCAGAAGTCCGGTTGCGATCAGCATCATGTACGGAATACCGATCCAGATGTTGATCAGGATGATCATGACCTTCGCCAGAAGCGGATCCTGCCAGAAAGGAATATAGGAATCGATCAGGCCGATTCTCATCAGGAAACCGTTGACAATGCCGTCGTTATCGAACATCTTGGATACGTACAGCAGTGATACGAACTGCGGTACCGCGATCGTTACGACCAGGATCGTTCTCCATACCTTCTTAAACCGGATTCCCTTCTTGTTGATAAGCATCGCAACGGCAAGACCTACAAAATAGTCGATGAATGTTGCGAAGAATGCCCAAACGAGCGTCCAGGAAAGGACGGTTCCGAATGTTTTTCCGAAGCCGTTGCTTCCGAAAGAGAACAGATTCTTGAAGTTATCCAGGCCAACCCATGTGAAAAGGTTTGTCGGTGACTGATGTGTAGCGTCATAGTTTGTGAAAGCGACGCAGACCATGAAGATGATCGGCAAAACGGTGAATACAAATACACCGAGCATCGGCAGCGCCATCAGTGTCTTGTCAAAATTCTCATCGAGAAGGGAAGCGAGCGCTTTCTTATTGGAAGGCAGCGTTTTTCCCTCGCGAAGTTTCTTCTCTTCCACGAAGTTCTCACGAACATTCATTCTCCAGACTAAGATAATCGCGGCAATGATGACGATCGTCAAAATTCCGAACAGAAGGATAAGGAAGCTGTTGTCACCGTATACGGTATGTCTGTGGATCTTCTGTGTCTCAACAGTTCCGAGGGTATTGATTTTTGACAGATACTGAAGTCCGAAACCGAAAAGGTATACAAAGAACAGGATCTCCGCCGCAAGGAACGCAAGTCCCTTTACGATCTGACCGCGAAGGATCGGACCGAATCCCATAATAAGGAATGAGATCTTCGTCTTCCAGTCACCCTTTACAAATGTTGTTCCAATTTCCCGAAGGTCTTTTCCTAACGCGGAGAAAGCTCCGGCAACCGGTTTTTTCTTCTTCATGATTTGAGTGTCCTCTCGTTAATAAACGCATTGGATAGTCGGTAATTTCTAATAAAGCCGGCAGAGACTAAGCCTCTGCCGGCCTCTGTTTTTGATCAGATCCGATTATGAATTACTTAGCGTAGGATTCGCAGGTCTCCTGGAATGTAGCCAGTGCAGCAGTCAGATCTGCATCGCTTGTGCTGGAGCTCAGGTTGCCCTGAAGGACATCATCGCCAAGACCTGTAGCCAGAGACCAGTAGTCTCCCGGGTACTGTCCCTGCGGGATATCATTGAGCATCTGCTCATTCAGTGCGGTAAGAGCTTCATCAGCTTTAACTGCGTCAGATGTCTGTGCGTTCAGGTTGGACGGACCCCAGCCTACTGCTTCGTAACGTGCAAGCTGTACATCTTCGCTGGTAAGGAATGCTGCAAGAGCATCACATACAGCAAGTTTAGCTTCATCTTCCTGCGGTTTTACACCGACAAGTTTGTATCCGCTGAAGCCGGAGAGCTGATAGGTATTTCCGTCAGCACCTTCGAAGGACGGAAGTTTTGCACATGCGTAGTTGTCGCCGAAGAGGTCCTTAACGGTTCCTGCATCCCATGTACCGTCAACGATTGCTGCAACGTTTGTAGCATCGCCTGCGGAAGATCCGTTCTGGAAAGCTTTGGACTCTTTGAGCTTGATCATCTCTTTCAGAGCTACGACACCTGCATCGGAGTTGTAGGAAACATTGGATCCTGTGAAGTTACCCTGGTCATCAGTCTCATAAGTAAGTTCACAGCCTGTTCCGAAGAAGAACGATGTCTGATACCAGCCGCTGTTGATCTCCATGTAGAAGTTCTTGCCTGCCTTCTCACAGTCAGCAAGGATCGTATCCAGATCGGACGGATCGGTTACAACGCTCTTATCATAGTAGAGGAAATATCCGTTATCGGATGTTTCCGGGTAAGCGTACAGTGTGTCGCCAACGGTAGCAGCGCCTACAGCGCCTTCATCGTTGTCTGCTTTTACAGCATCCACATTTTCCGGAGCAACTTCTTCAAGTGCGCCTGCAGCTACCAAGCGAGCGATCTGGTCCTGCGCGAATGTGTAAACATCAGCGCCTGCTTCAACGTCTGTGATCATATTGGAAGCTGCATCGCCCTCACCAACAGGCTCAACGGTAAACTCGATATCTGCGAATTCCGGATTAGCAGTCTTGAAAGCCTCGATCTGCTCGTTTGTGAAATCTACTACATTATCGGCAACCCAGACCTTAACTCCGTCTACAGAGCTGTAATCCAGATCAGCAGTCTCTTCTGCTGCTTCGGATGTTGCTGCTTCGGATGTTGCTGCTTCTGCAGCAGAAGTTGCTTCGCTTGTCTGTGCTGCGGAACCGCAGCCTGCAAGCATGGAAACTGTCATCGCTGCGCCAAGGATGGTAGCTAATGCTTTCTTTTTCATGATGTCCTTTTCCTCCTGAAATGTTGAGCCGTATGCGGCTGTTTTCTGGCGTGTATTTCGTAAGCTTTCGCCGTTGAGATAAATTTACTCTCTCACGGGCAAATAGTCAATAGAATCGCGAAACATTTCTGCTGATTCATCGTTATACACAAGGAGAGGAAACGTTTCTTATGCAAGATGTACGAATATTTTCGATATGTTTCGTTTTGCATTGTATTTGTAAGGATCAGTACTTATAATATTTATGCTGGCATGTACTATCAGTATGTATTACACTAGTTTTTTGAAGTTTTTATATATTTGTAGTATAGTGTCGGTGATCAGGCATGCAAGGTTCTAACGAAATATTCCATTTGAATTTTCGAAACCGGCAATTGATAAGGTTTTGGAATCCGGCAGGCCTCACAGCAAACAGAATCAAAAAGCAACAGAAATGAGGGATCCCACGATGACGACGATCAGAGATATTGCCGAAGCACTCGGTGTATCGGTCAGTACTGTATCGAAGGGTCTGAACGGCGGCAAGGATATCAGTGACGCTCTCCGTCAGACCATCCTCGAAAAGGCAGTAGAACTCGGCTATGTTAATCGAAAAGCAATTAAAGCGGAAAATCGGAAACTCTGCATATTTATAGAAAATATATCTTACGAAAGTTCCGGAGATTTCGGGTACGATATTGTACTCGGTTACCGGCAGGCTGCCTCAAAAGAGGGCTGGGCCGTCGACATTGTCCGGACAACGCCTTCTTTCCAGAACGAACAGAAATACGATACATTCATGCTCGAGCATGGCTACAGCGGTTCCTTTATCATGGGCTTCGCTCTCGAGGACCCCTGGATGGACCAGTTCATGAATACGAAGATTCCCACCGTGCTTCTCGATAACGCGGTACCCGCTAATCCCTACGTATGCTATGTGGGAACGGATAACAACGAAGGCATTGATCTGGCGATCGAACACCTTCTGAAACTTGGACACGAGAAGATTGCTTTTCTTAACGGATCGAACAACTCTCTCGTTTCCGATCAGCGTATGTCTGCCTATCTGGCCAGTCTCTCAAGACACCATCTGCCGATCGATCCGGCTCTGGCGGTCTACGGCTACTACGTTGCGGACGCCGCGCATTATCATGTCCCGAATCTCCTGTCGGCAGGAGCTACCGCGATCATCTGCGGCAACGACCTTATTGCGGAAGGAACGATCGAATCTCTGAAAAAAGAGGGATACGGCGTGCCGGAGGATGTAAGCGTCATCGGGTTTGATGATATTCCCACCGCGGAGCATACCGATCCTCCTCTTACCACTGTGCATCAGGACCGTCTCTCTTTGGGCCGCAACGGCTATTATGTGCTCCATGCCATGCTTAATCAGGTGGCACAGAGCATTTCGCTCCTGCGCCCGTCGATCACACTGCGTTCCAGCACCGCACTCGCGCGTCCCCGCCTTGTAACGGACAGAGTCATCGATAAAGATTCTGTTATGTATGTCAATCCGGAACTGTACGGACAGAAATTCCGATAAAACATGCGGGCACGAAATCCGGGACTCGAAATCAGGGTATCGAAATCAGGGTGTCGAACGATTAGATCTACACGAATAGAAAATGAGCCGATGCGAATCCGCATCGACTCATTTTCTATTTTCTGTATGCTCCTCTTCTCACTTCACATTTTTCTTGCTGTAGATCACGGAAGCAAACGGAGCCAGCTCGATGTATGCCCCCTGTCCGGCGTCGACCTGTACTTTCGGTCTCTCATCCTTCGATGCACCGCCGCACCATTCCCAGTCGGTGTTGAGGAGTGCCTGCAGATCGCAGTCACTCTCCGGGCAGTACAGATACGTCTGTTTTTCATTGGAGAAATTGAAAAACGCTGCGATGCTGTCTTCTCTTCCTCTTCTCTCAATTCCGTAGACATTGCGATGTCCGTCATTCATGCAGATCCACTGAAAGCCATCCGGCTCATAATCCTTCTCGTACAATGCGGGAACATCACGAAGCAGTCGGTTCAGATCATCGAAATAATATTTAAACGCCTTGTGGATCGGGTAATCCAGCAGGAAATAATCCGGTTCCTTCGTCTCGTCCCACTCACGGAACATCGCGATCTCATTCCCCATGAAATTCAGCTTCTTGCCCGGGTGAACAGCCATGTACATGTAGAGGGAACGCAGCTGCGCGAACTTTTCCTCGTACCCGCCGTAAATCTTGTCGATGATCGTTTTTTTACCATGAACGACCTCATCGTGCGACAGCGGGAGGAGATGCTTCTCATTGGGATAATAAAACATGGAGAAGGTCAGCAGTTCCGGACGGTCAGCCCGCTCTGCCGATGTTTTCTTGAAATAATCAAGCGTGTCGTTCATCCAGCCCAGATCCCACTTATAATCGAAGTCGAGGCCCCCCTGATCGGCCGGATGCGTGCAGCCGGTGAAGGATGTGGAATCCTCCGCGATCAGCATTGCGGTCGGATGCAGCTCATGAAGCCGACGGTTCATATTGCGCAGGAAATCGACCGCATTGCCGTTGACACCTCGGTTCTGGTCTCCCATCCAATAGATCAGACGGCTGATCGCATCCATGCGGAGTCCGTCGAAATGGTATTCCGCCAGCCAGTAGTTTGCCGCGGACTGCATGAAACAGCAGACCTCACGTCTGGAGAAAATGAAGTTGCAGCTTCCCCACTCGCTCTCCGACACATCACTGTTCGGGTACTCATAGAGCGGCGTACCGTCATATTCCTTGAGCGCGTAATAATCCAGCGCGAAATGCGCCGGAACGAAATCGAGGATCACGCCGATTCCGGCCTGATGCAGCCGGTCGACAAGTTCCTTCAGCTGATCGGCGGTACCGTAACGGGAAGTCGGACTGAAATATCCGGTCTGCTGATATCCCCAGCTCCCATCGAACGGATACTCCGCAAGCGGCATCATCTCCACATGCGTAAAGTTGTTCTCCTTCACATAGTCGATCAGCTTGTCCGCGATCTGATCGTAGCGATACCAGCCGTTCGGATCATCCGGATTCGTCATAAAGGAGCCCAGATGGCACTCAAAAATGTTGAGCGGCCGGTCATAGTTACGGCTGCGGCTCATCATCCAATCCAGATCATGAAAAAAATATCCGTCCATCCTGCGGATCACGGAAGCATGATCGGGACGCAGTTCCATGCCGAAGCCGTAGGGATCACAGTGCTCCACGCGGCCGTTCCTTCCGTAGATCACATACTTATAAAGCTGTCCCTCCCTTGCTTCCGGCACAGTGATCTCATAGAAACCGCCGCGTTCCGGGCAGGTCATCTCCGCTTCCTGCCATTGATTGAAGTCACCGATCAGCGTCACTCTCTGTGCCGACGGCGCGAAGGTGCGAAAGGTTACACCATACTCTCCGATATGCGCGCCAAAATATTTGTACGCGTCAAAAACCGTTCCCATGTAAAAATCCTGTGTATTCATATCCTGCCTCCGACAGAAAAGGAGTCCTTGTCAGGACTCCTTGCTCATTCCGATTTACTGATCAAAGTTCGTTTTTCCACAGTCCGTGCAGATTGCAGTAAGCATAAACAGCGATCGGCGCATCGTCGGTCACGAACTCTGCCTTCGGCTGTTCGCCCGGAGCCAGATAACGCATCTGTCCGCCCTTAGCGGTCTCGAGATAGATCCACTGAATATAATGCTCTTCCGCCATCGGATGCTCTACGGAGCCGACCTGAACCGTTACTCTGTTTCCGTCGATCATCACTTCCGGAACGTGCTTCTCATGCGCCGCGTCCGACGTATTTGCCTTTAATTCGGTCATCGGTGTTCCGCAGCATTTCGGTGTGCAGGCGGTCTTCTCGCCGATAAATGTAACAAAGTTTCCGCATCCTTCACAACGATAGAATAATGCCATGTCTGATCCTCCTTCATCAACTGTACAACTGTATAATACGACTGTTTTGTCCGTTTCAAGCGGACCGGATCGATCCGTTCAATATAGTCGGATTATACCACAGAACCGGCGCTCATTCAATCACGACATCGCGCGGAGCAGATCGATAAATTCGGTCACGATGCTGCCGTTTTCACTTTCCAGAAGTGTCTGCCTTGCGAGCGGGATGTTGTCGGTGACGATATTGTCACAACCCGCGTCGATCATGCGGCGGATCATATATGCAGTATTCGGAGTCCACGCATAGACTTCTTTCCCCTGGTTGTGGACGCTGTCCACAAACGCGCCGGACACGTTCGTAAACTCCACGCTGAAATTGTCAGCCGCCGTCAGCTTCCGGAGATTTCCGTAGACAACGGTCAGTACGTAGACGGTCTGCACATCCGGATCGTATTCCTTGACCGCCTCCACCGTTGCGTAATCCTGTGAGGTGACCACGCAGAAATCCAAATAATCCGCCTCATTGATCGTATCAACGACCTGTTCGGCAAAATTCTTCTCATGGCCGGTCGGCTTCAGTTCAATGTTGAGTTTCACGTTGTTTTCGCGCGCCCAATCGAGCACATCGGAAAGAAGCGGAACCTTCTCCCCTGTGAACTGATTCCCCTTCCAGCTTCCGGCATCCAGATTACTGATCTCCTCCCAGGTCAGCTGCCAGCTGTAGCCGCTGCCGTCGGTTGTCCTGTCCACCTTCGAGTCATGCATTACGTAGAGAACGCCGTCCTTACTTTGCTGCACATCGAGTTCGACCCAGTCCGCCCCCTCTTCCCGGGCAGCTTCAAAAGCTGCCATCGTATTTTCCGGGGCATGCTGCGCGTCGCCGCGATGTCCCGTGATCTCAACCTGCCGCAGATACTCGATCTTCGGATCGTACCACCCGCGATGCGCTCCATACAGGTAACCGAAGATCACCGCTGCCGCGGCGAGCATGAGCGAAAGGATCAGGATCGTCGCCTTTCGGCGCTCTTTCTTCTCGCGCAGCCGGATCTCTTCTCCGGTCGCGCTCGGGTTCTCCCTGTCCTCCTTCGACACGAGATGCAGCTCACTGTTCTCCGTATCTCTGTAGAAGTAGCTTCCCGTTACAGCAAAGTAGATCGGCGCATTGAAAATATACATGAAGATAAGGACGATCGCTTCTGCTACCGCCAGCACGGAATATAGGAGACCGTGGAGCAGGTAGGCGTTTCCCAGAAAGTGCCCGATCAGATAGATCAGCGCCGTGATACCGAACATAATACCTACCACGACCGCATAGAAAAGCGACAGGATCAGCAGCCATTTAAGAAGCTTCAGGATGTGCCGGATCCCTGTTCTTGCGGTGCTTCGCCGTATCGCCTCCTTCGCTCTGCAGCCGGCAATACAGAAATAATGGATCGCGAACATCCACTTCCACATCAGGAAGAAGAGCAGCGCGATTCCAACAGCGAGGATGCCGCAGATCCATTTGTTCTGCGACACATAATCCAGAAAAACGCCCGGTATGCGCAGAATCAGGAAATATCCCGTGACGCCAAGCAGTTCGATGAACGGATAAATGACCAGTCCGACCGCGAAAAAACGCAGGTTTTCAGGCTTTAAGAGGCGCAGCGTATTCCTTCCGGCAAAAGCGACCGTTTCCGGGATGGATGGGATCTGCCCCTGCCCCGCCATGTCCTGCAGATAAATGATCATGCAGAATTCGAAGAAATTGACCAGAATAAAAACAATAATGACCAGAATAATCGAGACCCAGAACTGCCAGGTCCGGAGATAGCGGAACAGATTCGCGTTCGTCAGATATTCCATACCGGCCAGATGCATTCCCGCGTTGAAGATCAGATACAAAAGCGGCCGGATCAGAACAAAGAAGACCGCTTTAAAAAGGGCAACCAGAGGGATCATCAGCTGCCAGTTTCCGAGAAGAAGGGAAATTGCCGAATAA
>JAXJTA010000250.1:0-4344 GCA_036309825.1 Eubacterium sp.
ATCTTGCTTGCTTCTTCTCGATGTATCCCTGCTTCGTTTCGATATGGCCACGGCATCGATACAATCTTGCTTGCTTCTTCTCGATGCATCCCTGCTTCGTTTCGGTATGGTCACGGCATCGATACAATCTTGCTTGCTTCTTCTCGATGCATCCCTGCTTCGAATCAGTTTGATCATGGCATCGGAGAAATCTTGCTTGCATCTTTCCGATGCAAGGCCCCTCGCAAGGTGGTCATTTCAACCTATTATGAAATATTTCCAGCCAAACGTAATCCCGGATTCCGCACCTCGTTACAATAGATAGTCATAGATCATCCAATGAAAATGTCATGCCCTTATAGGAAGTGTCTTCCTTGATCTTCGATTGGTTCTCGCCATCCTTACGGTTTGATCGGCACTCGTAATTCGAAGGATTGGGCTGATCCCCACGATCCGAATAGCTTTGCCCGCCCCCGTGTGCCGAACCATCCGATTGAGCCGCATTGCTTAGTTTTTCCGATCGCTCCGCATCGTTTACTTGTTCCGATCGCTCCGCGTCATTTTCTCGTTCCGATCGATTTCCTTCCTTCTTGAATCGATTCTGATATTCCATCAGCATACCGCAGATTTCTGTGCGCTTCCTGCGGGATGCGAGCTTTAACGCTGTCTGCACGGTTTCCAGATCCGGATACGCATCATACAGCAGATACTCCAGAAGATCCCTGTCATTCTCCTCGATCAGATCATCCAGAATCACTGCTGCCTTCTCATGCAGATAGTCCGCATACATGACCTTCGCGTCTTCCGTCAGTTCGACCGGTGACCGCAGGCGGTCAAACGCGATCTGTGATGCCGTTCTGATTCCGTCCGTCTCTGCCTTGGAAAAAATACGGTCATACTCACGGAAAAAGATTCCCTGCCTATTCATGCATTGTCTGTAATGGTAGCCAGCTCCCACGATCTTCGGGTGAATCGCCCTTGCGTGCGTGTCTTCCCGGTCTTCGTTGTGATACGAGGGAAATGTGAGAAAAACAACGTGCCCGTCTTCGTGCGTACTACCGGAATTACCGGAATTGTCGGAACCGCACACAGTGATCCGAAAATGCATCTCCTCCGGGCTGTCACCGGTCAGATCCTTGAGAATCTGATACTTTCCGGCGCGGATCGTCAGATCGATCTCCTTCAGTGCTATGCACTCGCGAATAACTCCGTCGTAGTAGTCGACAACGCTGTCGGAAAGGGTAAGCTTCCGCAAATTTCTGCAGTCGTAAAAAGCGAAGGATCGAAGTTCAGTGACAGTCTCCGGAACAACAATCTCGCGGATATCCTGCCGGCCGGAAAAAGCATGCCCGGCGACACTTGTCACAGGAAGTCCATCGACTTCTTCCGGAATGTTGAGATAGGTTACTTCCCCATCAAATCCGGTGATCTGTACACTGTTTTCTCTTTTTTCAAATAGAAATGCCACTGCTAGCGCCTCACAAATGCAATAGTAATCTTCATCTTCGCCAATTTTTCGCCAATTTCTTGATTTGACAGTGCCTTTATTCTACACCAAATCGCAACTGCACGAAACCCCGAGCTGCCATGTTCGGATGAATCAAATGAATTGAATGAATCAATTGAATTCATCTGCTGTCATCCGACCAAAATTCAGTGGTACTATTGGTGAGGAGAATTAGGGTATGGACTTGCGGAGTTGAATCCTCAGAGGTGAACTTCCGTTTATGGGATTTGGGAGTTGAGTTCTCAGAGGTGAGCTTTCATTTATGGGATTTGGGAGTTGAGTCCTCAGAGGTGAGCTTTTATTTATAGGATTTTGGAGTTGAGTCCTCGGAGGTGAGCTTCCGTTTATGGGATTTTGGAGTTGAGTCCTCGCGTGGAAGTAGGATTTCACGAATGAGCATCGATCAGCACGAACGTCTGATATGCCGATGCTTCAAAGGCTGAAATATCATGAGATGATGCATCGGAATTGATCTATCAAATTATCCTCGATTCATCACACCTCACATAATAACGGCAATGAGAATCGAAAAAACTTGCTTACGCAATTTATCGATGCCGTCGCGAAATCAAAGCAACAAAAATTCTTGCAGCAGGCATCGATCGACGCCACGGCTATTCCAGATCGATGCCGCCGCGGAGCAAGACAACAAAAATTCATGAAGCAGGCATCGATCGATGCCACGACGAAGCAAGTTCGATGCCGCCGCGGAGCAAAGCAACAAAAATTCATGAAGCAGGCATCGATCGATGCCACGACGAAGCAAGTTCGATGCCGCCGCGGAACTTAGAATGCCAGGGCGAAGAATTCCGCTGCAGAGTGGCCCTCCACAGAGATTTCCGCCCAACAGAAAAGGGGAAGCGCGCGTGCGTGCTTCCCCTTTTCTTATTCAATCTTCATGCTTTATGAAATCCTGATAGCAGTTGCTGCCACTTGAATTTCCGAATGAGATCCTGATTACAGGTTCTCGGTCATGAATTTCTCAAGTGCTGCTGCAGCAGCCTCTTCGTCCTCACCCTCAATATTGAAGGTTACTTCGGAATCCTGCTTAGCACCGAGGCTCATGATAGCAAGTGTAGATTTTGCATTTGCGGATTTGCCGTCCTTAACGATGGTAACTTTGCTGGCAAGAGTTTTTACCAGTTTAACCAGCTCGCCTGCCGGACGTGCATGCATTCCGTGCTCATCTTTGATTACATAAGTAAAAGTTTTCATTGGCTTATTCTCCTTTACTGTTCCACATCACAACGATGGTTTTACGTGATTTTTATTATACCATTATTTTCGCTATATTACAGCAGATAATATGGTTAAATATTTGTTTTTTCCACAAACGGAAGATTTATTATATTCTATTGTCCGCTTAACGGGAAGCAGTCCGCTTAACGGAAGCAGTCTGCCTAACGGGAACGCAGTCTGCTTATTATTTCGCAAGTCCGCTCTCTGCCGGAGAAAGTTTTTTCTTCATAATCGAGAGAAGGACGCAGCCAACGCCTGCACCGATCGCAAGTGCCAGTGCGTACATTGCCGGGTTGCCGATGATGGCTACTACCCAGAAGCCGCCGTGCGGTGCCGGGCTGGTGCAGCCTGCCGCTGCGGAGATCGCGCCTGCTACTGCGGAACCGATGATACAGGACGGGATTACACGTCCCGGATCAGCTGCCGCGTACGGGATGGCACCTTCGGAAATGAAGGAAAGTCCCATGATGTAGTTTACAACGCCGGCCTGTCTGTCTGCCTTGGTCCAGCGATTTTTGAAAAACGTCGTGGACAGAGCGATAACAAGCGGAGGAACCATGCCGCCGACCATGACGGATGCCATGATGATCTGGCCTGCCGTTGTTCCGTCAGCCAGCATTGCCGTACCGAATACGTAAGCCGCTTTGTTGAACGGGCCGCCCATATCGATGGACATCATGCCGCCGACTACTGCTCCGAGAAGTACAAGGTTTGTCGTTCCCATGCTGGAAAGTACATTGGTGATTCCGCTGTTGATCGCTGCGAAGATCGGGTTTACGGCAAACATCAGAACGCCCATCAGGAAGATACCGATCAACGGGTAAAGCAGAACCGGTTTGATACCTTCGAGAGAATGCGGAAGCCTGTCAAAAAGTTTTTCCAGACCCTTGGTCATGTAGCCGCCGGCAAAACCTGCGAACAGAGCGCCGATAAAGCCGCCGCTGATCAAAACGTAGCTGGACGGATCCGGGGATGCGAGCCATGCGAAGGAATAACCGAGGCTGGCAAGGGAGCCGCCGACAAAGCCGACCGCAAGTCCGGGTCGATCCGCAATGGACTGTGCGATATATCCCGCAAGTACCGGAAGCATGAACGCGAATGCCGCGTCACCGGTTGCCTTGAAGAAGTGCGCGATCGGGGATGTGGAACCGAATCCGGAGGTACCTGCCGCAGCGCCGTCGAGAAGGAATGCCAGAGCGATCAGGATACCGCCGCCTACGACGAACGGAAGCATATGGGAAACACCGTTCATCAGCTCTTTATACAGAACGTGTCCTACGCTCTCTTTTTCCGCCTGCGAATCGGCCAGAGCCGCTCTGGAATCACCTTCCAGAACCGGTGCCTCATTGTTCAGGATCTTATTGATCAGAACTTCCGGCTCGTTGATACCTCTCGTTACGGAAGTGGAATAAACCTGTTTGCCTTTGAACCGGGCGAGGTCGATGTTTTTGTCGGCTGCAATGATGATACCTTTTGCATGCACGATCTCTTCGACGGTCAGAATGTTCTTCGCGCCGACGGAGCCCTGGGTCTCGGCCTTCAGCGTATAGCCCATCTCTTTGGCTTTTTTCTCAAGAGACTCTGCTGCCATGTAGGTATGCGCGATACCGGTCGGGCAG
>JAXJTA010000251.1:0-1267 GCA_036309825.1 Eubacterium sp.
TTCTTGATCTGATCGGTACTGCGGAACAGGAAACCTGCTTTGCTGGCCTGGATCATGCCGAGATCGTTAAAGCTGTCACCGCTGGCGATGGTCTCGTATCCGATCGACTGAAGCGCCTTTACGGTCGTGAGTTTGGATTTCTCGATACGCATCTTGAAACCGGTGATCTCGCCGTCCGGTGCAACCTCCAGTGTGTTGCAGAAGATGGTCGGCATACCGAGCTTCTTCATCAGCGGTCCGGCAAACTGGGTGAAGGTATCGCTGATAATGATGACCTGTGAGAAGGAACGAAGCTCATCCAGGAACTCCTTTGCGCCCGGAAGGGGATCGATCTTCGCGATCGTCTCCTGGATCTCTTTCAGTCCAAGGCCGTGCTCCTTCAAAATGCCGATTCTCCACTTCATCAATTTGTCATAGTCCGGTTCGTCGCGTGTGGTGCGCTTTAACTCCGGGATCCCGCTTGCTTCCGCAAATGCGATCCAGATTTCCGGAACGAGTACGCCTTCGAGATCGAGACAGGTGATATACATGGACATTGTTTTTCCTCCCTTTCAAGCTTGAAATGATTTGCAGTATGTAATCGGCATTGTCATGCCATTCAACAACATTCTATTCTCCGGTCAGACGAGCAGATCGGTCGGTTCACCGATCGGCAAACGAATCGGTAAATTCTATGATCAGACGAGCAGATCGGCAAGTTCGAGAATCAGACGCTCGGTTTTTTCCCAGCCAAGGCAGGGATCGGTGATCGATTTTCCGTAGATACCTTCGCCGATCTTCTGGCTGCCGTCCTCGATGTAGCTTTCGATCATGAGGCCTTTGACGATACTCTTCACATCATCCGACATGCGGCAGCTGTGCAGAACATCCTTCGCGATGCGGATCTGTTCCAGATACTGTTTGCCGGAGTTGGAGTGATTCGTATCGACGATGACAGCGGGATTCATCAGATCGCGCTCCCTGTACATTTCATACAGGCCGCGAAGATCTTCATAATGATAGTTCGGCATGCTGCGTCCGAATTTGTCGACATAACCGCGAAGGATCGCGTGCGCAAGCGGATTTCCGGTCGTCTGAACTTCCCAGCCGCGATACAGGAACTTGGACGGTGACTGCGCTGCGGTGATGGAATTCATCATGACGGAAATATCGCCGCCCGTCGGATTCTTCATGCCTGCCGGAATACCGATTCCGCTGGCTACCAGACGATGCTGCTGATCCTCCACCGATCTTGCGCCGACTGCTACATAAGCGAGCAGATCGGAAA
>JAXJTA010000252.1:0-17476 GCA_036309825.1 Eubacterium sp.
AAGGGCTTTGATGTCGATGTTCACGCGGATACCGTGGAAGAAGCACGGGATTCGATCCTTCACGCACTGGGTACGCGCGGCTGAAAATGCGCATCGCCGGTCCGGGCGTAAGCTGCCGGCGAACAGATCAAATCAAGGACTCCGCAATAGGAGCGGGTCAGACAGGGAAAAACTATGTTACGAGATATTACGATCGGCCAGTACTATCCGGCAGACTCCGTTCTGCACAGACTGGACCCACGTGTAAAATTTGTCGGTACAATTGTATATATCATTTCACTGTTCGTTTTTCAAAACTGGGGCTATCTCCTCGGAACAGCGTTCCTGATTGCGATCATCGTTCTGTCGAAGGTACCTTTTTCGTTCATGATTAAGGGTCTGAAGACGATCGTCGCACTGCTTATCTTTACGATGGTGCTGAATGCCTTCCTGACGCCGGGCACGATTCTCTGGCAGTGGAAGTTCCTTCATGTCACCGAGGAGGGTCTGATCGTCGCGGCGAAGATGGGGATCCGCCTGGTCTATCTGATCCTGGGAGCTTCGATTCTGACGCTTACAACGACACCGAACAAGCTGACGGACGGCCTGGAGGCGCTCTTCAAACCTCTGAAAGCTTTGCATGTGCCGGTCCATGAGATCGCCATGATGATGTCGATCGCGCTTCGTTTCATCCCGATCCTGCTGGAGGAAACGGACAAGATCATGAAAGCTCAGATGGCGCGCGGCGCCGACTTCGAGAAAGGCGGTCTCATCGCGAAGATCAAGGCAATGGTTCCGCTCCTCGTTCCGCTTTTTGTATCCGCCTTCCGCAGAGCCAACGACCTGGCACTCGCGATGGAAGCCAGATGCTATCACGGCGGCGACAACCGTACCCAGATGAATCCGCTGAAGTATGAGAGAAGAGATCACATCGCGTACATCATTCTGGCTGTTTATCTGGCAGCTTCGATCATCGGCCGCGTGCTGTTCAAATGGTGATTCGTCATTCGTCAAAGAATTTCTACTATCGAGGTCCTATGAAAAAACTACTTGCCCAGATCGCCAAATTCGGCGTTGTCGGCGTTATCGCCTTCCTCATTGATTTCGCGATCTATACAACATTGAATATTATCTTCCGCAAAACGGGTTTTGCGGAGAGTTTTCCGAATTACTATCTGATCTCCGGCTTCTGCGGTTTCGTGATCTCGCTGATCGCCAACTACATTCTCAGTATGAAGTATGTCTTTGTGCGCCGCGACGATATGAGCCGCCGCAAAGAGTTCCTGATCTTTGTCGGGCTCAGCATTATCGGATTGATCATCAATGAGATCTGCCTCTATGTCTGCATGAATGTCATCTATGAGCACTGGGCATGGCTGAAGGGCTGGATGAGTGTCGGCTTTGCGGAGACCTTCTTCAAGCTGTTCGCGACGGGCGTGGTCATGGTATACAACTTCATTTCGCGAAAGATTTTCCTGGAGAAAAAAGAAGATAAATGAAGAGAGTGAAGCTGATCGTTGCCTACGACGGCACGAATTACAGCGGCTGGCAGATCCAGCCGAACGCATTGACCGTCCAGCAGGTTTTGAATGAAGCGCTGGAGGATCTTCTGAAGGAGAAGGTCACAACGATCGGTGCGAGCCGGACCGATACGGGCGTGCACGCGCGATGCAATGTAGTTGTCTTCGACACGGAGGCGAGAATGCCGGGCAACAAGTTCTCCTACGCGCTGAACACAAGGCTGCCGGAGGATATCCGGATTCAGAGCTCCGAAGAAGTGCCGCCGGAATTTCATCCGCGCTTTACCGAGACGGTAAAAACGTACGAATACAAGATCCTGAATCGGCGTTTTCCCGATCCGACAAGGCGTCTCTACAGCCTGTTCTGCTATTACAGGCTGGATACGGAGGCGATGCGAAAAGCCGCGGAATATCTGGTCGGTGAGCATGACTTCCGAAGCTTCCAGGCATCGGGCGATATCGACCCGAACCGAAGCACGGTGCGCACGATCTACAGCGCCGACCTGACGGTGGAAGACGAGATGATCACGTTCCGGATCACCGGCAGCGGCTTCCTGTACCACATGGTGCGGATCATCGCCGGGACACTTCTGGAGATCGGGCGAGGCGTGCTGCCGCCCGAAGTGATGAAAGACATCATCGAAGCGAAGGATCGCTCCAAGGCAGGACCGACGGCACCGCCGCAGGGACTGACGCTGATGGAGATCCGCTATCCCGAGTGGGAGAAGGACATAGATTAAGAGATAAGAGATAAGAGAATAACGAGAATTCGAAGAATTTTGATAGAAATGTGTGAGCTGCGGCAAACCGATCGGATCGGTTTGCCGCAGCTCTTTTGTCGTACGGCTTTAGCCTGTTGAGCGATTGAAGTTTTTCGCTGATCCGAAAAACGTAAAGAGCGAAACAAAAACCCACCTGCTATGCGGGTGGGAGTCAAATATGCGGCTGTAAGCGCATACCTCAAGTAATGGGTAATAGATACACCCGCATGTGCTCAAAAACAATTGATGGCACAGGTTGACGTAATACTTGTGCGCTGCTTTTCGATATGCTATTATTAAGTCAGAGACAGCAATCCATATCTGATTTTCTTTTCATCACATCTATTTTTCTAATATCAAATCCGGAATCCTGCCTCATTATCCATTTTTACAGAACGCAGGAACCCCGGTAAATTAGTAGATGCTTGGAAAATACCGAGATAATGCCGGATGGAATTCCTGCCTACAAAGGAGGAATTGCCTATGGCAAGACGAAAAGGAACCGGTGACAACACGGTTTTTGATGACGTTTACCGAACTATGGTTCAGAAAATGCCAACCCTGCTGCCGCCCCTGATCAATGAAGTTTTTGGAACGAACTATCCGGAAAACGCGGAAATTATCCAGCGCCGGAATGAATTCTTGGAGCAAAAAGGAAAAATCATTACGGACTCCGTTTTTCAGATCGAGGGATCGACGTACCATGTGGAATGCCAGAGCACACCGGATGGAACGATGGTCATCCGCATGCTGGAGTATGATTTTGCGATAGCTTTGGATGACGTCATTCTGCACGGAAACGGGTCGATCGATATGCGGCTGCCGTATTCGACCGTCCTCTACCTGCGGCACAATGCGGAGACGCCAGCTTTTCTTCAAATGAACCTGATCGATCAGGATGAAGATGAGTTGACATATCGTGTGCCGATCATCAAAGTGCAGGATTTTACAAAGGATGCCATCTTCGAGAAGCACTTACTGATTTTGCTTCCTTTTTACATTCTGCGTTACGAGAAATGCCTGAATGAGTTTGAAGGAAATGACAGGAAGCTTCAGCAATTGTTGGCGGAATACGAAGATATTCGAAAGAGGCTGGAAGCGGAACTGATCGACAAAGAGAAGTCGGTCTTGTACATGGACTTGATTTCCAATATCAAGAGAATAGCCGATTATCTGACAAAGAAACAACCGAGAACGAGAAGGGAGCTGAAGAAAGTTATGGGTGGAGAAATCTTAGAATTGGAATCCGAAAGGTTAGAGAGGATAGGACACCGGAAGGGCCTAAAGGAAGGCTTGGAACAAGGGATAAAGAGAGGTCTGCAGGAGGGCGAACAGAATGGACTGAGAAAAGGCCTGCAGGAAGGTGAGCAGAACGGACTGAGAAAAGGCCTGCAGGAAGGTGAGCAGAACAAAGCCACCGAAACCATCCGTAAGATGATCGACCGTGGATATTCCGATGAGCAGATTCTGGACCTGTTTTCCAAAGAAGAGCTGGCTGCAGCCAGGGAAAAAATAACGGAGTAAATAAGAAAATACCACTTCAAGATACAAACAAGATACAGCAAGAGCGCCGGCAGAAATGTCGGCGCTCTTCGCTGTCTAATCGCTCAAAACCTTACATCAGTGCTGTATCGGTAAGCGAGTTATCCGGGTTCACGTATCTGCATCAATGTTTCTTTCGCAGGCTTTCTACGTCGTAGAGGTTTGCGAAGTCGGCCAGAATCTCGTCATCGATATCATCCTCAGAGTCGGATACGCTCTCCGGCTGATGATACGGGTGGCTGCTGTGCTTCGGCTCTGCAAATTTGTTTTCATCATAGCGGCTGTGGCCAGCGGCAGTCCGTGTCCTGCGGCGCGCTGCCGGACGCTCGTCTTCGTATTCGAAGTCCTCATCGTCCTCGGGAATGCTGCCGCGGTTTGACTGCAGGGCAGCGGTAATCGTACCGGCGATGGTCCCGAGCGTTTCGAAAATCGTTCCGAGAAACGTTTCGAGAACAGCGGAGGATCCGTTCCTTTGCGCGTGATGATGCCGCCTGCGAGAGGGTTCGCTTTCTTCCGCGAGGATCTCATCAGCGGTGGAGAGCTCGTCTCTGGTCAGGCCGGTATCTGCATAGTTACGGAGAAGTTCTTCCTCTTCGCGGGATCGGCTGCTGCGCGCCGAAGCTCCGCCTGTTCTGCGGGATCCGATCGAGTAGCGTGAGCCTTTTTCCTGAAGATCGGCTTCGACGTCAGCCGCATATTGGGCAAACAGTGCTTCTTCCTCGGGATTTGGTGCTTCCTGTTCGCGTCTCCGTCTTCTTTCATCACGGCGACGCGCGCGCTCCAGGCGTACGGCACGGATACGCATATAGAGGGCGCCAAAGCCGCCTGCGATCGCCAGGAGGGCAATGATCAGAGGAAGAACGGCAAGAGGACTTTTCTTCGAAGTCTTTTCTGTATCCGCGGCAGCAGCGGACGGAGCTTCGTCAAGGCCTGCCTCGCCCGACGTCGAAAGGACATTTTCGGCGGAAGCTGAGGTCACGTCATTACCCGCATTGGTTACGGTGTCATTTTCATCAACGATAACGGTCTTGTAATTGACATCGATCGTGTGATCGCCCTGAATGTTCTCGAAGGTATACGAGGTGGCATTGGCGGTCGCATCGATCTCTTTTCCGTCGACGGTGATCGAGCGAAGCTCTGCATTTTCGTTCGGCGAATATTCTACGGTGTAGCTGTCACCGCGGTTGAGCGGTCCCGAGGTCTCGGTGATCGTTCCGTCATGTGCCGTCGTGGTCACGGTAAAAACGGACGGCACCGTCGTTGTCAGAAAGTGGACGGAATTTTTCGCTCCGCTTGAGTCGCCGGCCGTAACGGGAACGAGAAAAACGCCGGGCTCAAGCTCGCAGAGATCCTCCGGTTCCGTAACGCCGTAATCGGCCGGATAGTTGATGAGATTCTGCGAGATCACCGTTTTTCGCGTAATGGAATAGATATTCAGATAATCACCGATCCCCATGTTGTAAGTCAGCGGCAGGAGCAGGGCATAATCGCCGGTGACGGCGAAATCCTGATAGTTTGTGCCCGGTGCCGTATTGACGGAACCGTAATTCTCGAGCTGCTTGAAATTGGAATCGAAGAGCAGCATGCAGTAATTTGTCGTACCGTTCGTGAGGATCAGATACTGATCGGTATCGGGCAGATATTGAATGCCCAGTACGTTGAACCCGTCGGTGATCTTGATGCGGCCCGTCATCTCCAGTGTCTCCGGGTCCATCACGAGGACACAGCCGGTGTTCTCCGAATTGAGAGCGGTATAAGGCGCAACGTAGATCTGATTTGTCTTCGGATTGTATGTCATGCCGTTGCCGTGTTCCCAGTCAGTATCACTCACGCGCTTTGCCAGAGAGTACTGCTGCACGGGATTGCCCGCGGCGTCGGTACTGTTCCGGTAATAGGCGGAGACGGTGTCCGGCTTGGTCGGATCATCGGCCGCATTTTCTATCGTTATGATATATTGATCGGTCAGGCAGATCGACTGGATTACGCCGGTCGGATTCTGCAAAGTATCGGAAAAAAGCTCTGTCCATGTAAGATTGGAAAAAGCGTCGTCTCCGGTAACGGCAGCGGATGCCGGGACCTGAGATATTCCGAGCAGCAAAGTGCCGGCCGCAGTCAGAGCTGCTGCCTTTTTTTTATAACCCCGTAGTGAATTCATGAAATCTCCCCGATTAATCTCCCGAATATTCTCACTAATTATACAGTCAGAAATTGTAGAATACAAACAAATATTGAGCCATTTTTAGATATTGTATCGCGCTGAAGCGGAAAAGAAGTGTATTTGAAATATTGATATGGTATAATTATTTATTATTACGCAAGCGGCTGGATGAAGTTTTTGCCGTTTACGGATCATAAAAATGTAAAGGGGAAAAAGTATGAAGAGAAGACAGGCAGTGCTCGCCAGAATTCTGGCTGCTGCGCTTGTGCTTTCTACGGCGGTGACTACATCCGGCGTGCAGGTGTACGCGGATGAGCTTGCGGGGAAGGATGTCGTAGAACAGGCAGCAGGAGAAGAGGGAGAAGAACCCGCCGAAGGTGTTGCAAACCAGACGACCCTTCCGGAGAACGGAGATATTCCCGTAGTAGTTTTGCCGGATGGAGACGCGACGGCGGGCGACGCAGCGGCAGATGCAGCGGTAACGGCACCTGCACCGTTGAAGGCACCGGCAAAGGCGCCGGCAGCGCCTGCGGCGGACAACACACCGGCAGGGGATACAACAGATACGACAGCAGATCCTGACAAGGATGCGGAAGCAGAAGAGAAAGAAAGTCATACCACCGTCTACAAGGGCGTCGATTACGCGGCTGTCTATGATTATGACTATTACAAGGCCAACAATCCGGACGTCGTAGCGGCGACCGGCGGCGACGATGCGAAGATGCTGGAGCATTTTGTAGAATGCGGCATGAAGGAAGGCCGTCAGGGAAGCGAAAACTTTGACGTTTTTTCCTACAAGAATGCTTACGGTGATCTTCGTCAGGCTTTCGGCAAAAACCTTGCTTCCTATTACAAGCACTACATCAACAACGGACAGAAGGAAGGCCGTGATCAGACGACCGGTGTGACCGAGCTGCAGAATCCGGTCACCAAACTGAACGGCATCGATTACAGCGCGGTTTACGATTACAATTACTACGTAAACAAGTATCCGGATATTGCGAAGGCATATCCGAATGACGACGTGGCTGTGCTGAAGCATTTCGTTGCCTGCGGTATGAAAGAGCGCCGGTCCGGTAATGAGACATTCGATGTCAGATCTTACCGGAACGAGTACGCGGATCTTCGTCAGGCCTTCGGAAAAAACTGGCCGGCTTATTACAAGCATTACATCACGAACGGACAGAAGGAAGGCCGTATCACAAGCGGTGTGGATGAACTGCAGAATCCGGTTCACGTATACAACGGAAAAGATGTCTCCGCCGTTTATGACTATGATTATTACACCGCGCACAACCCGGATGTTGTCAAAGCCTACGGGGATGATGATGTGGCGATCCTCAAGCACTTCATGCTCTGCGGCATGAAGGAGCAGAGACAGGGCAACGCGGATTTCGAGCCGAAATCCTACCGCTACGCGAATCCGGATCTGCGAGTTGCGTTTGTCACAAATTATCCGGCATATTATCAGCACTACATCGATTACGGCAAGAAGGAAGGCCGCGTAGCGACCGGCGTAACCGAGCTTCAGAATCCTGTCACCAAGCTGAACGGCGTGGATTACAGTGCTGTTTATGATTACGATTATTACACAAGCAAGTACCCGGATATGAAGGCCGTGTATAAGGACAATGATGTCGCGATCCTCAATCATTTCATCACCAGCGGTATGAAAGAGCAGAGACAGGGCATCGCAAGCTTCGACGAGGTCTCCTATCGTCATCAGTGGCAGGATCTGCGAAGAGCCTTTGGAAGCGATTATCCGAAATACTATGAGCATTACATGAAGAGCGGCAAGAAAGAGGGACGGAAGGCGACCGGCGTTCCGACGCTGCAGAATCCGATCACGGATTACAAGGGAACGGACCTTTCCGCGATCTTCGATTACTATTATTACAGAGATCACAACCCGGACGTGGTGAAGAAACTCGGCGATAATGACACCGCGCTGATCCAGCACTTCGTCGTGCACGGTCTGGTCGAAGGCCGCAAGGGCAAAGCTACCTATGACAAAAACGTATACGCGCAGATGAAAGAGAAGTTCCATCCGTCCGATCCGTTTATCGCGAAAGCACAGGGCTACAGCAGTGCGACAAGCTGGCTGATGCTCGTTGACCTGAGCCGCAGGAGAGTCGGAATCTTCCACGGTTCACAGGGCAACTGGACAATGGTGAAGAACTTCATCTGCAGTATCGGCGCACCGGGCACACCGACGATCACCGGCATCTACACGGTCGGCATCAAGGAACTCTACTTCGGCAACGCGTATTACAGATGTTGGTACGCGACACAGATCCTCGGCGATTACCTGTTCCACTCGGTAACATATTATCCGGCAAGCGGTCCGTACGTGATCCAGGAAGGCGCGATGGGCGTCGCGATTTCCCACGGCTGCGTACGTCTCCAGCTTGAAAACGCGAAGTGGATCTACGACAACATTCCGTCCGGCACGAAAATCAGTATTTATTAAGATTTTCCCCGCAAATCATCTTGACATTCTGCAAGGGGTATACTAAACTAGTCAAGTGTGACTGGGTGAGTGCGCTCTTTTGTATATCCCAAATGCAGAATACCGCAGGAACCTCGGGCATACGACAATCACGCATTCGAGCCTAAATCCCTGGTGAGAATGAAGTTCGTACCGATGCCATCCGGACAGTGGCGGACAGTACAAGGTGATTCGGATCGATGATCCGATGCAATTTATTACAAGCAGGAGGTAATAACCATGAACACATATATGGCTAATCCGGACAAGTTAGAGAAAAAATGGTATGTAGTTGATGCATCCGGAATGGTTCTCGGACGTCTCGCTTCTGAGATCGCTAAAGTTCTGAGAGGAAAAAACAAACCGGAGTACACACCGTTCGTAGATACCGGAGATTACGTAGTTGTAATCAACGCAGAGAAAATCAAAGTAACTGGTAAGAAACTGAATCAGAAGATCTACTACAGACATTCTGATTACATCGGAAGCCTCAAAGAGACTACCCTTAAAGAAATGCTGGAGAAACATCCGGAGAGAGTCATCGAGTTTGCTGTTAAGGGCATGCTCCCGAAGGGACCTCTTGGAAGAGAAATGATCACTAAGCTTCACGTGTACGCCGGCGCTGAGCATCCGCACGCAGCTCAGAAACCGGAAGTACTCACATTCTAAGGGAGGTAGAGAACATTGGCTAACGCAAAGTTTTATGGTACCGGAAGAAGAAAAAAATCTATCGCGAGAGTTTACCTTGTACCGGGTACAGGCAAAATCACTATCAATAAAAGAGACATCGACAACTACTTCGGTCTTGAGACACTGAAGACCATCGTTCGTCAGCCGCTCGTAGCTACTGACAACGTAGATAAGTTCGATGTTCTGGTTAATGTTAACGGCGGCGGCTTCACCGGCCAGGCTGGTGCGATCCGTCACGGCATTTCCCGTGCACTCCTTCAGGCAGATGCAGAGTTCAGACCGGTTCTGAAACAGGCTGGTTTCCTGACTCGTGATCCGAGAATGAAAGAGCGTAAGAAATACGGTCTCAAGAAAGCTCGTAGAGCTCCGCAGTTCAGCAAACGATAATTCAAAGACCTTTGAAGAACAAACAAGAAACCCTTGGAAATCAAGCATTTCCAAGGGTTTTTCTTATTTTATGACCTGCTGAACTTCTTCTGCATTTCTGCAAAATTTTGTCCGTTAGTAACAAGATAGAAACAAGTTAGTAACAAGAAATCAGACATCTTGTGCAAGATTTTGTTTATCTTGTGCAAGATATGTGTATGTGTTGTCGAATGTTTTTACCGGGCAGAAAAGAGACCTGAGCGTTCGACTTTTTTACTGTGCGTTCTGATCGGAATCGATGTTGAACATGGCATGTTCAGACAAAGAACTTTTCTACCCGGAGCTTTTTCAAGGCCCCGGTTTTTTTATTGTCTGAACAGGGAAGTGAATTGGGTACAAACGGATTAAGGAGGAATCTGATCATGAAAAAGAAAAAAATACTGGCATTATGCATAACCGTTGCATTGTCTGTGGGATTGCTCGCAGGCTGTGGTTATGCGGGAAATGCGGCTACTGAGGAAAGCGCTTCTGCTTCGATATCGACTGAGGACGAGAGGACGGATGTAGCATCGGAGTCATCTGCTGAAGGGACGGAGTACAAATACGGAAGCGTGACGATCCCTGCGCTGGACGGCTCTTTATGCGGAGCTCCGCTGTATATTGCCTATGAAAAAGGCTTTTTTGCGAAACATGGCTTTGACGTCACACTGACGGCTGCGGATTTTGAGACCAAAAAGATCGGCCTGAATAACGGAACGATTCCTCTGGTAAACGGCGATTTCCAGTTTTTCGCATCGGCAGAACAGGGCATTAATATGAAAGTCGTTTCCGGCATGCACAAGGGCTGCATCAAAATCGTAGTACGGCAGGATTCCGACATTAAATCTCCGGAAGATCTGATCGGAAAGAAGATTGCAGTCGATGAGATCGGCGGTACGACATATCAGGTGGCAAGTGTCTGGCTTGAGGAAGGTGGCGTATCGGCCCTGCAGTCTGACGGAAAGGTCTCGTTCCTTCCTTACTCGGACGGTAATCTGGAACTGCAGGCACTGTATGACGGAGAGATCGATGCAGCTGCGGTCTGGGATCCACTGGGAGATATTGCGGTTGCCTCCGGAAAAGCGAAGGTGCTCCTTGATATCGCTTCCGATGAACCATTTGCCGGGAAATATTGCTGCTTCTACTATGCGTCTGAAAAAGTGCTGGAAGAAAATCCAGAGGAGATCAAAGATCTGCTTCTTGCATTAGATGATGCGCAGAAATGGATTAACAATAACCGGGAAGAGGCTCTGAAGATCATTGTTGACGGCGGTTATTCTGAGGTGGAAGATGTAGAACTCGCGGCTCAGTTGCTGGATGATTACGATTATGACTGCTGCGACGGATCTCTGAACGATGATGTTTCGGAGGACGTAAAGTATTTTGCGGAGAAGCTGCACGAGATAGGGTATCTCGAGAGTGATCCGGATGAATTTGCAGCCAATCTGTACCAGCCGATTTCACAGGATAATTCAGAAAACATGGAGAATTCTAAAGCTTCATCTGAAGATCCAGGTGATAGCGCAGACAAGTCATGGGATGAGCTTGTAGATGTAAACTGGGAGGAGAACAGCACAGATTTGGAAACAGGGATTAACATGACTTATTTAACTCTTGGTCCGGAGGATGGCAAGCCGATCGTTTTGATTCATGGAGCAACAGACAGCCGGATCTCCTGGTCCCAGGTGGCTCCTAAGCTTGCGGAACAGGGATATCGTGTATATGTTCCGGAATTACGCGGGCATGGAAAGACGGATAAACCCAAGGAAGATGCCTATACATTGGATGAGCATGAGTCGGATATTCTGGCATTGATCAATGTACTCGGACTGAAAAAGGTGAACATAGTGGGACATAGCCTGGGAACATTTATTGCAGAAAAGCTGGCGATTGATTATCCGGAACTGGTATCCTCCATTACTTTGATCGGCGCCGGTTACAAAGTAGAGCATAATGAAGTTATTGACTGGGTCCTTAATGGAGATGGGGAAGGCTTTGATGGCGTAACGGCCTATAAAGATGGCGGAGAAATACCGGATGATTTTATTCGTGAATGGACATCTACCGTTAATGAAGATAAAAATTTCGCGGATGCGATTTATTTACAGGCAAAAAATCTTCCTAACTACGCATGGGCCGCGATCTTTAACGGCCTTAACGGAACAAATCTTTCCGGAGAGCTGGATAAGATCACCGCACCGGTACTTATTATCTGGGGTAGTGAGGACATCGTCTTTCCTGAAAACGAACAGAAGGAACTGCAGTCCTATCTGACAAATGCAGAGAAGGTGGACTTTGTAACTATTGATGGAGCAGATCATAATACGCACTGGGCATCCGATGAAGTGGCGGGCCGGATAGCGAATCTGATCGGCAAAGAGGCATTGTGAGCTGGCACATATTTCTGTTTGAGTTGAGAATCAATACGTAGATTAAGTAATAGCGGGCGATACCAGTGTCGCCCGCTTATTTTTGATATACGGTGACAACGTCCAGTGCTGATTTTGCACAGCTAATAGAAGTTAATGCAATATAACCAAAATTAGAAATATCTATTGACAAGACAACTAACCTGAGTTAGACTCATTTAAGTAAGAAAGAAATAAGGAGGCTGTCCATGATGCCATTGTCTTTTTCAAAAGCAGGGGAACAGAATATGATCGTCCGTGTCGGCGGATCACCGGAAATCAGAAAACATCTGGCAGATATCGGTTTTGTACCGGGAGAGAGGGTGTATGTGATCGCGTCGCCGGGGAATGGAAATATCATTGTGAATATTAAAGAATCCAGACTGGCGATCACGGACCAGATGGCCGCGAAGATCATGGTTCAGTAATTTTTTTTTGCATGGCAGTTAAATAAAATTAACCATGGAAAAACGAGTCTAATTCACAAAAGACTTATTATGTGCCAAACAGCAGCACAGAACAGGAGGGAGATATGAAGACTTTAAGAAATGTCGCGGTCGGCGAAACCGCAACGGTTGCCAGGATCCACGGAACAGGCGCACTGAAGCGCCGTATCATGGATATGGGCATTACAAAGGGAACGAGCATCTATGTGCGCAAGGTGGCGCCGCTCGGCGATCCGATCGAGGTTACGGTCAGAGGATATGAGCTGTCGCTTCGAAAAGCGGACGCGGACATCCTGGAGATGGCCTGATAAGCTGAGTTTTTGCAAGAATTGATCCGGAACCGATCTGGGAGCGGATCATGTCAAACATAGATGAACACGTAAATGAGGAGAGAAAAGATGGGAATTAAAATCGCGCTTGCGGGTAATCCGAACTGCGGAAAAACAACATTGTTCAATGATCTGACCGGAAGCAACCAGTATGTTGGCAACTGGCCGGGCGTCACTGTCGAGAAAAAAGAAGGTAAGCTGAGAGGGCATAAGGATGTGATCATTCAGGACCTTCCGGGTATCTATTCACTGAGCCCGTACACACTGGAAGAGGTCGTTACCAGAAATTATCTCGTACAGGAGAAGCCGGATGTTATCCTGAATATTATTGACGGAACGAATATCGAGCGAAATCTGTACCTGACCACACAGCTTGTGGAGATCGGAATTCCGGTCGTTATGGCTGTCAATATGATGGACCTCGTGAGAAAAAACGGAGATCGCATCGATATCAATAAGCTCGGCAAGGCGCTTGGCTGCAAGGTGATCGAGATCTCCGCCCTCAAAGGCGAATCCACACTGCAGGCAGCGGAACTCGCAATCAAGGTGGCGGAAGAGCACGCGGGAAAGTCGGGACAGAATGTTGAGCTTCCGCACGTATTCTCCGGTAGTGTAGAACATGCGATCGCGCACATTGAGGAATCGATCGAGTCTCTCGTGGATAAGAGTGAACTTCGCTGGTACGCGATCAAGTTCTTCGAGCGTGACGAGAAGGCGCTGGAAGGCCTGAAGATCGATAAGGAGCTGTCCGGACATCTGGAAGAGCACATCGCGGACTGCGAAGCGGAGTTGGATGATGATTCCGAGAGTATCATCACAAACCAGAGATACAACTACATTACGGAGCTTGTCTCGAAGACAGTCAGAAAAAACAGAGAAGCGGGTACACTTACCGTTTCCGATAAGATCGACCGCATCGTAACGAACCGTTTTCTGGCATTGCCGATCTTTGCAGTCGTCATGTTCCTTGTATACTATATTTCCGTAACAACGATCGGATCGATCGCGACTGACTGGACGAACGACGTTCTCTTCGGTGAGTGGCTCGTTCCGGGCTCGAGAGCTCTCATGGAAGGTCTCGGTGCTTCGGCCTGGGTAACATCCTTCGTATCGGACGGCCTGGTTGCCGGCATCGGCACTCCGCTCGGCTTCGTGCCGCAGATGGCAGTCGTATTCCTTTGCCTGTCCTTCCTGGAGGACGTCGGTTACATGGCACGAGTCGCATTTATTATGGACCGTGCATTCCGTAAATTCGGCCTTTCCGGTAAAAGCTTTATTCCGTTCCTGATCTCCTCCGGCTGCGGTGTACCGGGAATCATGTCTACCCGTACGATCGAGAATGAGCATGACCGCCGCATGACCATGATCACAACGACGATGATCCCCTGCGGCGCAAAGCTTCCGGTCATTGCCGCAATTGCCGGCTTTATCATGGGCGGCGCGTGGTGGATGGCTCCGTTGTGCTACTTCGGCGGTGTTGCCCTTGTCGTTATGTATTGCATCATTCTGAAGAAGACAAAAGCCTTCTCCGGTGATCCGACTCCGTTCGTTATGGAGCTTCCGCAGTATCATCTGCCGGCTCTGAAGAGCCTTCTGATGCACGTTTGGGAGCGTGTATGGGCATTCATCAAAAAAGCCGGAACGATCCTGTTCCTGTGCGTAACCGTTATGTGGTTCCTCGCAAGCTTCGGCTTCGTGGACGGACATTTCGGACTGGTAGAGTCGAAAGATTCTCTGATCGCGCTGATCGGCGGCGCACTGGCACCGGTCTTCGCACCGCTTGGCTTCGGTTCCTGGCAGACAGTTGCCGCGACGCTCTCCGGCTTTGTGGCTAAGGAAGGACTGGTTTCCACCATGTCCCTGCTGTCCGCGATAGGTGTCGGCGCGGAAGAGTATGTGGCATCCTACCATGCAGCGTACATGGCTTTCTTCCCGACGACCATGGCAGCCGTTGCTTACCTGATGTTCAACCTGTTCGATTCTCCGTGCCTGGCTGCGATCTCGACCATGGCAAAAGAGATCGGCAGTCGAAAGTATTTCTGGTATGCCATTGCCTTCCAGAACATTGCGGCTTACCTTGTAACACTGGTCATCTATCAGCTGGTTGGCCTTGCCGTCGGTCAGGTTGCGTTCAGCGCATGGACGATCGCAGCACTGGCGGTACTGGCATTGATCCTGTATCTCCTGTTCCGTCCGGACCCGAACGCGAAGAGAGCATCTTCCCGTGCGGCGGAGGCGAACGCCTGATTGCAGAAAAATTTCTGCCGCTCAGCGGAGGCGAACGCATGATTGCAGAAAAATTTTCTCCCGCACGGCGGAGGCGGACATCTGTGTACAGAAAAGTTTCCACCCGCGCGGCGGATAGTATCCGTACATGAAAAAACGAACCATGTTCGAAAGGGTGAAAAATATAGATTAGAAAGAATTGAGGTGTTCCTATGGCAGCAAACATAATAATATTGTCCATCATTGCGGTACTCGTTTTTATTGCCGCAAAGAAAGTGATCTCCGACAGAAAGAAGGGGATCGGTTCCTGCGGACATTCCTGCGGGAATTGCCCGTCACATTGTAACTGCCATGCGGACCGTGCCTCCGTTACAGAACATGTGAGGTGAGAGATGACACAGGTTACTTTAGAGATCGACGGTATGATGTGCGGCATGTGCGAGGCGCATGTTAAAGATATTATCCGAAAAGCCGTTCCGGAAGCGAAGAAGGTCAGAGCATCTCATTATAGCGGGAAAGCCTCCTTCCTCATGGATTCGGACAGTTTCCCGGAAGCGGCAAAAGCAAGCATGATCAAAGGAACTGAGGAATTCGGATATCACATTCTGAACGTCAGCACAGAAAAAGAAAAAACGTCGAAGGGAATCTTTGGGAAACTCTTCGCAAAATAAATTACCATTGTATCCTCCAAGCGTCTGCCGGCATCACACGGCGGGCGCTTTTTTACGGAGAGACCGCGATACGTTTGCCGGTTTGCAGCGGTACGAATTGAGGCCTGCTGCGCTGCGTTTTTTTCGGTTTCGGTTGTGGAAAAGGACCGGCTTGTTGTATGATGTGAATTAGGTTTATGATCAGAGAGAAAAACGGATCAGAAGGAGACAAAAGATGAGTGAGTTCAAACCGATGAGACGGTTCAAACAGGAGATCACAGCAGAAGAGTGCGTAGAGGTGCTGAACAAGGCGCCGCGCGGGATCCTTTCCTTTCACGGAGAAAACGGCTATCCCTATGCGATTCCGCTGAATCAGTTTTTTAACGAAGAGGACGGAAAAATTTATTTCCACTGCGCAAAGGACGGTCTGAAGATCGATCTGATGAAGCAGAATGACAAGGTCTGCTTCACGGTCATGGATGAAGGCTTCCGAAAGGAAGGGGAGTGGGCACTCAACATCAGAAGCGTTGTCTGTCTGGGAAGGCTGGAGCCGGTGACGGACAGAGAACAGATCATCGGCGTGTGCCGCAAGCTCGGCCTGAAGCATTATCCGACACCGGAGTCCGTGGAAGAGGAACTCCGGAAAGCGGGAGATCGCGTCAACATGCTTGTCATGACGATCGATCGCATGACGGGAAAACTGGTGAACGAATCCTGACAGGAGGTTTAGTGAATGAAATCATTATTGATCAAAGATACAACAAGAGATGAGAGGGCTCGGATCGTAGAGGAATCGCTCGGCGAGATGGGGGCTGCCTGTGACGGCTGCGCGGCAGGCGTGATCGATATGTATGATGATTATATCGAAGGCAGGCTGGAATTGTCGGAGGTCAACGCGCGCTTTCGGGCACACTACGAGTCGGGAAACGGAGATGACTCCGAGCTGCGAAGCTGCGATTACAGCCGCATGTAAGAGGATTCCGGTCGGATGGCTGATGGCTGATTGCTGCGTGCCGGTTACAATTTTTTAGGGAGATAAAAATGGCTGATGTAGGAGAAATGAAATTTGCAAAGGTCTATGACTGCCTGGTAGTGAAAGCGGAAAGAAAGGGCCGGTCCGCGGAGGAAGTCGACAGAGTCACGAAGTGGCTCACCGGCTACAAGGCCAAGCAGCTTGATGAGCTCCGGCAAAGTGACAGGAGCTACAGAGATTTCTTCGCGAAGGCACCGGCCATGAATCCGAACCGGGCGCTGATCAAAGGAAAAATCTGCGGAGTGCAGGTGGAGACGATAGAAGATCCCTTCATGCGTTCCGTCCGGCAGCTGGACAAGCTGGTCGATGAGCTGGCAAAGGGAAAAACGATGGAGCAGATCCTTCGTGCCCCGGCTGATACCGACACCTACATTGAGCTGCAGGAAGACAGTGAGATCAGGGATGTTTTGCGCCGGGCTCGCGCTGTGATCAGGGACGCTGTTCTGGAGATCTGCCCCGATGCTGTGGAGAAGATCAGCTGGGGGATGCCTACATGGTGGGCGAAGCATAATCTGATCCATATGGCGCCATCAAAAAAGCATCTGGGGATCTACCCCGGCGCGGAGGGCGTCGAGCGTTATGCGGAACGCCTGACACAAGAGGGCTATGCCTTCAGCAAGGGAGCTGTTCAGTTCCCGTACAAGAGAGGAATTCCGTATGAATTCATCCGCGAGATCGCAGCATGGTGCGCGGAGAATAACCGGGAATGACCGGTCTGATACTGCATGAATGGTACGCGCATGTGCCATGACTGCATTCTGCAGGAATGGAGGGCTGCTTACAGTTCGGCCGCGGCATTTTCGTCGCGGTCGGCTTTTTCCATCGTAACATTTTCGGGCAG
>JAXJTA010000253.1:0-4217 GCA_036309825.1 Eubacterium sp.
CGCGACTGGGACTCCTACCGGAACCACATGATCGGTTTCGTCTTCCAGAACTATAACCTGATCATGCACCAGACCGTTTTGGCCAATGTTGAGCTGGCGCTGACGATCTCCGGCATCTCCGGCGCGGAACGGCGCAAGAGAGCGGAAGCGGCGCTGGAGAAGGTGGGACTGGGCGCGCATATGCACAAGAAGCCGAACCAGATGTCGGGCGGCCAGATGCAGCGTGTGGCGATCGCACGCGCACTTGTCAATGATCCGGATATCGTCCTGGCAGACGAACCGACCGGCGCGCTGGACAGTGAGACGAGCGTGCAGGTCATGGACCTTCTGAAGGAGGTCGCAAAGGACCGTCTCGTCGTTATGGTCACGCACAATCCCGATCTGGCAAAGGAATACGCGACACGAATCGTCAACATCAGTGACGGACATATCGTCTCCGATACTGATCCGTACGTGGTGGACGAAGCGGATATCGCTCCGGCTGTTCACAGGAATCTCGGTCACGCGTCGATGTCTTTTCTGACGGCGCTGGCCTTAAGCTTCAACAATCTGAAGACGAAGAAGGCGCGTACGATCCTTGTGGCCTTTGCCGGTTCGATCGGTATTATCGGCATCGCGCTGATCCTGTCGCTGTCGAACGGTGTGAACCGCTATATCAAGAACGAAGAAGCGCAGACGCTGGCGCAGTATCCGCTGCAGATCGAACAGACCGGCTTTGATTTTTCCTCGATGATGATGGGAAGCATGATGGGCGGCTCGACGGGTTCTTCGGGAGAGGATATCCCGGAGGGTAAGGTCGGCGTGCAGGAGTTTTTGACCGATATGGTTACGGATGTCAGCGTGAACGACCTGACTTCTCTCCGAACCTATCTGCAGAGCGGCGAGAGCAACATCACGGACTATACGACGGCGATCGAATACCGGTACGATATTACGCCGCGGATCTACCGCGTCGACCGGGTACCGGTCACCGATAATAACACAGCAGCGAAGGCGGATACGGATAATGTCGGAACAACATCCGGCGGCGAAGGCGATGCGGCAAAGGAAAGCGCAGCTGCGGAGACGAAGACCGAGTATGTGCAGATCAACCCGAACACCGTTTTTTCCACATTGAAACTGGGCCAGACGATGTTCTCCAGCATGATGAGCACGGCGATGAACAGCAATATGTTCTATGTCATGCCGGAGGAGCAGAGTCTCTATGATGACAATTACGAGGTCCTCGCGGGGCACTGGCCGGAGAATGATCACCAGATGATCCTCGTGCTGACACCGGAAGGGGAAGTCAGCGACGTGCTCCTGTATGATCTGGGACTGCGCGATGACGCGCAGCTTGAGAAGGTTATGGACACGAAGGAGACGGGGAGCGCGGACGCGAGTGCCGATTCCGGAGCGGGGAGCGTATCGGCGGATTCGAGTGCCGATTCCGGAGCGGAGAGCGTAACGGCGGACTCGAGTGCCGATTCCGGAGCGGAGAGCGTAACGGCGGACTCGACGGGGAGCGCCGCGGAAAAGGCGGCCGCGGAGAACAAGTCTCTCTACGACTATGACGAGTTTCTCGGAATGACCTTCAAGATGGTCAAGAGTTCCGATTTTTATGTCTATGATGAGGAGTATAAGGTCTGGACCGACCGCTCTAACGACAATGCGCTTGCGGCAAAACTGGCAGCGGCGGGGGAGGATCTGGAGATCGTCGGCATTGTGAAGCCGAAGAGCGCCAACGGCGGTCTTCTGACAGCAGGCATCAACTACCCCTCTTCCCTGACGCAGTACATCATGCGTGCGAACGCGGACAGCGATGTGGTGAAGGCGCAGCAGAAAACGCCGGAAGTCAACGTCCTCACCGGCGAGCGTTTCGATGCGGAGTCGGACAGCGGGACACCGGATCTGAGCAAGCTCTTCTCCTTCAACACCGATGCCTTCGAGAAGGCATTTTCCGCGGAAGATATGTCGCTGGATGATCTGGATATGTCCTCCCTTTCCGATGCTTTCTCGGGCATGGATTTCAGCAATCTCGATCTGGGAAGCGCGATCGATCCGAATGCGCTCTCCTCGGTAATGCCGAGCCTGTCCGAAGCGGACATCACGAAGATGCTTGAAGGGGTGGAGATCACCGCGACGGAGGAGGATGTCCGGGCGATGTTTGAAAAACTTCTTTCCGGATATTCCGCATATTCTTCCAAAGACCCCTCGACCGATTATTCGAAGCTGGGAAGCTCGATCAGCGAATACCTGGCAAGCAGTGATGCTTCTGCCATCATGCAGGAACAGATCGGGAAGATCATCGAAGCAAACAGCGAAAATCTGATCACGGAAGACGATATCGTCGGCCTGTTGACCGACGTGATGAGTGGTTTTTCCGAATATGTAGAAGCAAACGAGCTGGATCCCGCCGATTACGCGAACAACCTGCAGCTCTACCTGAACGATGCGGGCACGCGGCAGAAGATCGCGGCGGGTATCGCGGCGCTGACGGAAAAAATCAGTAATATTCAGGTGACGGAGGATCAGCTGACCGAGCTGGCATCCGCTCTGTCCGGCGGTTATACGTCTTACGCGTCCGCCAACGGTCTGCCCGACCCGTCAAGGATGGGAGATTCGTTTGCGGGATATCTGCAGACGGACGAGGCGAAAAGCCTGCTTCTGGATTCTGCGGGCAAGATGGTCAACACCGACAAGCTGCAGCAGAATCTCTCGGATACGATGAGCCGGCTGATGGGAGCGGTCGCGCAGGCACTCGGTACGCAGATCGGGAATGCCCTCACTTCTGCCATGTCCCAGGTGGGAACGCAGCTGGAAAGCGCGATGACGCAGGCTATGACAAGTGTTATGACGCAGATGGGAAGCAACCTGGGAAGTATGTTCGACATCGATCCGGATTCCTTCGCGGACGCGATCAAGCTGAATATGACGGCGGAGGAGATCGAGGCACTCCTCGGTTCCCTTGTGTCGGGAAGCCGTTCGGCAACGGTCGATTCTAATCTGGCATCGTTCGGCTATGCGGATGAGGCGAAGCCAATCGAGATCGATATCTACCCGAAGGATTTCGACGCGAAGGCAAATGTCGTGTCGATCCTCGATCAGTATAATGCCGACGCAGAAGCGGCGGGAGAAGAGGAGCGTGTCATCAGCTATACCGATATGGTGGCGACGATGATGTCTTCGGTAACGAGCATCATCGACACGATCAGCATGGTCCTGATCGCCTTTGTGGCGATCTCTCTGATCGTTTCCTCCATCATGATCGGTGTTATCACCTATATCAGCGTCCTTGAGAGACGCAAGGAGATCGGTATTCTCCGCGCGATCGGCGCTTCGAAGCGCAATATCGCGCAGGTATTTAACGCCGAGACCTTCATCACCGGTCTTCTGGCGGGTCTCATCGGCGTGGGCATGACGATGCTTCTGCTGATTCCGGTCAACGCGATCATTGCGATCCTGGTTAAGGATATGGTGATCCACGCGATGCTCCCGGTTCCGGCGGCGCTGCTGCTGATCGGACTCAGCATCCTGCTGACATTGATCTCCGGCCTCCTGCCCGCATCGAAAGCATCAAAGAGCGACCCGGTTGCGGCACTGAGGACGGAATAAGCCCATAACAATACAATATACGTTCGTAACAATAAAGACCGCCCTGCGGCCTCACTTGCGTGAGGTCCGCGGGGCGGTTTTGTATGGAGTAATAGCTGAAAAAGTTTTTACTGCTCAGTGCTGCCTTCCCATGTACCTACGGTACGTTTTGCAGCTTCCTCGTCGAACCAGTGTGTGGTAACGGTCTCTGCACGAGTGAAGAAACGTACGCCGTCTTTGCCAAGGCAGTGCAGATCGCCGAAGAAGGAATCCTTGTTGCCGGAGAACGGGAAGTATGCGGACGGAACCGGGATGCCGACGTTTACGCCGACCATGCCGCCGTCTGTATCCATCACGAATTTACGGGAATAATATCCGCTGTTTGTGAAGATGCAGGAGCCGTTTGCAAACGGGTTAGCATTCATGACAGCGATGCCTTCCTCGTAATCTTTTACACGTTTGATGCAGGTAACCGGTCCGAAGATCTCGCGATCACCAACGGTCATACCCGGTTTTACATGGTCAAGAATAGTCGGTCCTACGAAGTAACCGTTCTCGTAACCCGGAACAACGATATTGCGGCCGTCAAGTACGAGCTCAGCGCCCTCATCGATACCTGTCTGGATCCACTGACAGATTTTATC
>JAXJTA010000254.1:0-4939 GCA_036309825.1 Eubacterium sp.
CCCTGCAGGGGGTTATTTTTTCATAATTTGGACAATTCAGAAACAACAGACCGAATCGATGTGCTTTCTGAATAAACCGTGTCACTTGTCGTTTTCTTCGAACCCGGCAAGCTTCGCTTTCTTATACTCCGCAAAGCGTCCCGCATCGATCGCGTCACGGATCTCCTCCATCATGTGATTATAGAAATACAGATTATGGAGTGTGCACAGGCGCAGTCCGAGCATTTCCTTCGCCTTCAGTAAATGGCGGATATATGCCCTGCTGTAACGCTGACAAGCCGGGCACTGACAGCCTTCCTCGATCGGGCTGTCATCGAGCTCGTATTTCTGATTAAACAGATTCAGATGGCCTTTCGCCGTATAGACATGGCCGTGGCGGCCGTTGCGGCTCGGATATACGCAGTCAAAGAAATCGATGCCGCGCTCTACTCCCTCCAGGATATTTGCCGGCGTTCCGACACCCATGAGGTAGGTGGGTTTATCCTGCGGAAGATACGGAACGACCTGATCCAGAATATCATACATCTGCTCGTGCGTCTCGCCGACAGCCAGACCTCCGACCGCGTAACCGTCGCAATCCATCTCCCGGATCGCTTTTGCGTGTTCGATACGGATATCCGGGTAGATCGCGCCCTGGTTAATACCGAAGAGAAGCTGGTTCTTATTGACGGTATCCTCTCTCGCATTGAGTTCCGCCATCTTTGTCCGGCAGCGCGCGAGCCACCTGGTCGTGCGTTCCACCGACTTCTGTACATAATCGCGCTCCGCCATGGAAGACGGGCACTCATCAAAGGCCATGGCGATCGTAGATCCCAGATTGGACTGGATCTGCATGCTTTCTTCTGGTCCCATGAAGATCCGGTGACCGTCGATATGCGAGCGGAAGGTAACGCCTTCTTCCTTGATTTTGCGGATATTTGCCAGTGAATAGACCTGGAAGCCGCCGGAATCGGTCAGGATCGGCTTGTTCCAGGACATAAACTTGTGGAGACCGCCCATCTTCTTGACGATCTCATCGCCCGGCCGAACGTGCAGATGGTAGGTATTGGAAAGCTCCACCTGTGTGCCTATCCTCTCAAGATCTTCCGTGGAAACGGCTCCCTTGATCGCGCCGATCGTTCCTACGTTCATGAATACCGGCGTCTGGATCGTTCCGTGCACCGTTTTGAACTGCGCGCGCTTGGCGCGTCCTTCCGTTTTGATCAATGTATATTCCGCCAATGTTTTTACTCCTTATATATTATGCGAATACGCAAAGGTATGTCTTCTGTCGAAACAACTATACTTAATTTTTGTTTCTTCTGCAAGTTCACTTTATATATTTTTAATACGTCCCGTAACGGATTTGAGTTGTTTTTCACGTACAATTGGCGTATAATCCATTAAATTAGGGTGACTTTTCGAAAAAATATCCACCTATTAAAAAGGAGTATTGAATTCTATATGTCAGACAACATGTATACTCTCGGAATCGACATCGGTTCCACGACTGTAAAAATCGCGCTCATGGACGAGGCACAGAATCTTCTGTTCTCCGACTACCAGAGACATTTTGCAAGGATCCAGGAGACCTTGGCCGACCTTCTAGGCAAAGCCGATGAAAAGCTCGGTGATCTTCAGGTCCGCCCGGTCATCACCGGAAGCGGCGGCCTGACCCTTGCCAAGAATATTAATGTACCGTTCGTTCAGGAGGTTATCGCGGTATCTTCCGCGCTGATGTTCCAGGCTCCGCAGACCGACGTCGCGATCGAGCTCGGCGGAGAGGACGCAAAGATCATCTATTTCGAAAATGGCAATATCGAACAGCGTATGAACGGTGTCTGCGCCGGCGGTACGGGTTCCTTCATCGACCAGATGGCTTCCCTTCTGCAGACAGACGCAACCGGCCTTAACGAATACGCGAAAAACTACCAGGCGATCTATCCGATCGCTGCCCGCTGCGGCGTTTTTGCAAAAACGGACATACAGCCGCTGATCAATGACGGTGCTACGAAGGAAGACCTCTCTGTATCGATCTTCCAGGCCGTTGTAAACCAGACGATCTCCGGACTTGCCTGCGGTAAACCGATCAAGGGTCATGTGGCTTTCCTCGGCGGTCCGCTCCACTTCCTCTCCGAGCTTCGTCAGTGCTTCATCCGTACGCTGAATCTCGATGACGAGCATGCGATCGTTCCGAACAACTCGCACCTCTTTGCGGCGATGGGCTCGGCTCTCAACGCGAAGCCGGAGGATGCGCCTGTATCCCTTCGCGTCATGAAGGAACAGCTCAAATCTGGTGTCAAGATGGAGATCGAAGTTGCCCGCATGGATCCGCTCTTCAAGGATGAGGCGGACTATCGGGAATTCCTGGATCGCCAGAAAACAAATAATGTCAAAACCGCCGACTTCTCGACCTATGAAGGCAACTGCTACCTGGGAATTGATGCCGGCTCCACAACGACGAAAGCCGCCGTTGTCAGCGAGGACGGGTCTCTCCTGTATTCCTTCTACGACAATAACCACGGTAATCCGCTCGCGACAACGATCCGCGCGATCAAGGACATCTACTCGAAGATGCCGGAGACCGCGAAGATCGTCTACTCCTGTTCGACCGGATACGGTGAGCAGCTGATCAAATCCGCTCTCATGCTCGATGAGGGTGAGGTCGAGACGATCGCGCATTATACCGCTGCAGCCTTCTTCGATCCGGAGGTAGACTGCATCATCGATATCGGCGGTCAGGATATGAAATGTATCAAGATCCGCGACGGCGCCGTCGACAGCGTTCAGCTGAATGAGGCCTGCTCCTCCGGCTGCGGTTCCTTCATCGAGAACTTCGCGCAGTCCCTCGGTTATGAGGTCAAGGACTTTGCCAGGGAAGGCCTTTTCGCAAAGCAGCCGATCGACCTCGGTACCCGCTGTACCGTATTTATGAACTCCAAGGTAAAGCAGGCGCAGAAGGAAGGCGCGTCCGTTGCCGATATCTCCGCCGGCCTTGCTTATTCCGTCATCAAAAACGCGCTCTACAAGGTTATCAAGGTATCGGATGCCAGAGAGCTCGGCGAGCATATCGTCGTACAGGGCGGTACCTTCTACAATGATGCCGTTCTCCGCAGCTTTGAGCGCATCGCCGAATGCGAAGCGATCCGCCCGGACATTGCCGGTATCATGGGTGCCTTCGGTGCCGCGCTGATCGCCCGCAACCGTCACGAGAACAAAGAGACCACGATGCTTTCCATCGAGAAGATCAATGCTCTCGAGTATTCCACGAAAATGGCCTACTGCAAGGGCTGCACCAACCACTGCCGTCTGACCATCAACCGCTTCTCCGGCGGCCGTCAGTATATCAGCGGCAACCGCTGCGAACGCGGTCTAGGCAAGGAGAAAAACGCCGATCATATTCCGAACCTGTATGAATACAAGTACGACCGTATCTTCGGATACGAATCGCTTCCGGAAGATGAGGCACCGCGCGGAACCGTCGGTATCCCGCGTATTCTGAACATGTATGAGAACTATCCGCTGTGGCATACCTTCTTCACGAAGCTCGGCTACCGCGTCGTTCTCTCCCCGACTTCCACGCGTAAGATCTACGAGCTGGGTATCGAGTCCATTCCGAGTGATACCGCCTGCTACCCGGCGAAGATTTCGCACGGACATATCGAGTGGCTGATCCGGCAGGGTCTGAACTTCATCTTCTACCCGTGCATTCCATACGAGAGACAGGAGTTCAAGGAGTCCGTCAATCACTACAACTGCCCGATCGTTACCTCCTATGCGGAAAATATCAAGAACAACGTCGACGCTCTGAAGGATCCGTCGATCAAATTCATGAATCCGTTCCTGAACATGTCCAACGAAAAGGCACTTGCCGACGAGCTGGTCAACGTTTTTGCCGATCTTCCGGAAAAAGAGGTCCGCGAGGCTGTCCACGCCGGCTGGGAAGAAATGGGACAGGCAAGGATCGATGTACAGAAGAAGGGTGAAGAAGTCCTCAAGTGGATGGAGGAGACCGGACATCACGGTATCGTTCTTGCCGGCCGTCCGTACCACATCGATCCGGAGATCCACCATGGCATCCCGGATATGATCACCTCCTATGGGGTCGCTGTTCTCTCCGAGGACGCCGTATCCCACCTGGCGCCGATCGAGCGTCCGCTCCGTGTCAACGACCAGTGGATGTACCACTCCAGATTATACGCGGCAGCAAACTTCGTAAAAACCAGAGAGGATATGGATCTGATCCAGCTCAACTCCTTCGGCTGCGGCCTTGATGCCGTAACGACCGATCAGGTATATGAGATCCTCAATTCGGCCGGAAAGGTCTATACCGTTCTGAAGATCGACGAGGTCAACAACCTCGGTGCCGCAAGGATCCGTGTGCGTTCCCTTCTGGCAGCGATCCGCGAGCGCCTGAAAAAAACGGAAAAACGTACGATCAACAGTTCCGCGGAGCCGCGCGTGCCCTTCACCGAAGAGATGCGTGATCAGGGTTATACGATCCTCTGCCCGCAGATGTCTCCGATCCACTTCTCTCTCATCGAGAAGGCAATGCAGGCATCCGGCTACAACATGGTCGTTCTTCCGAATGACAACAAGCATGCCGTCGATGTCGGCCTGCGCTATGTAAATAATGATGCATGCTATCCGTCCCTCCTCGTTGTCGGACAGATCATGGATGCCGTCATGTCCGGAAAATATGATACCAACAAGCTGGCGATCATCATGAGCCAGACCGGCGGCGGCTGCCGTGCTTCGAACTATATTGCCTTTATCCGCCGCGCGCTGAAGAAGGCCGGATACGAGCATATCCCGGTCATCTCCGCAAACCTTGTCGGTCTCGAGGGCAATCCGGGCTTCAAGATCACGGCTGGCGTGGCTCTCCGCCTCGTCTACGCGGCTCTGCTCGGTGATGTCATGATGAAATGTCTGTACCGCATGCGTCCGTATGAGAAGGTTC
>JAXJTA010000255.1:0-3273 GCA_036309825.1 Eubacterium sp.
CATGACCGTTATTTCCTGGATCGCGTGACCAATCAGATTCTTGAGATCGACGCGGGAAAAACGTATCGCTACGAGGAGAACTATTCCGGCTATCTGGAGAAAAAGGAGGCCCGCCTCGATTTCGCCAAAGCAGCGGAGCGAAAGGCCGCAGCGCTTTACAGGAAGGATCTGGCATGGATGATGCGGGGAGCAAGAGCCCGCTCCACGAAGCAGAAGGCGCATATTGCCCGCTTTGAAGCGCTCCGCGACAGGGAGAAGATCCGCGAGGAGCGGCAGATCGCCCTCAATTCACTGCCGTCCCGGCTCGGCGGCAAGACGATCGAGATGACGGATACCGCCAAGCGGTACGGAGACCGGACACTTTTCCATGATTTTACCTACACCTTTAACAAGACCGACCGCATCGGTATCATCGGTCCGAACGGCTGCGGCAAGTCAACGCTGCTGAAATGTATCGTCGGACAGATCAGGCCGGATGAGGGAACCGTCGAGATCGGGCAGACCGTCCGCATCGGTTACTTCAGCCAGGAAAATGAGAAGCTGGACGAATCGGCCCGCGTCATCGACTATATCCGGGATACCGCGGAGTATATCAATACCGCCGACGGTACGATGACCGCCTCCGCGATGTGCGAACAGTTCCTTTTTGACGGCGAAATGCAGTATAATGTGATCGGAAAGCTTTCGGGCGGAGAGAAGCGCCGCCTCTATCTGCTGAAGATCCTGATGGAGTCACCGAATGTGCTGATCCTCGATGAGCCGACCAATGATCTGGATATCCGGACCCTGCAGATCCTGGAGGACTATCTGGACCGTTTCGTCGGAATCATTATCACCGTATCTCACGACCGCTACTTCCTCGACCGAATCGTCAACCGGATCTTTTCCTTTGAGCCGGACGGAACACTCCGGCAGAGTGAGGGCGGTTATGAGGATTACCTCGAGCACATGCAAAATGCCGGTCTTGCGGATATCAGGGAGCAGGGCGGTGTGAACAAAGTCTCCGGCAAAGAGAAGAAATCCGCGGCACCCCGTGAAAATGTTCATCAGAGCAAAAAACTCTCCTACAAAGACCAGCGCGAATATGATACGATTGAGGAGAAAATAGAAGAACTGGAACAGAGGGTACAGGATCTGGAAGAGCAGATGGCAGCGGCTGCGACACAGTACGCAAAGCTTGCCGAGCTGACAGAGGAGAAGGAAAAAGCAGACGCGGAGCTGGAAGCAAAGCTGGAACGCTATCTCGAGCTGCAGGAACTGGTCGACTCCTTTGCGGAGAATTGAGACTGCCAGGTGCAAATGCGGTTCGGGTTGGAATCGAAGTAAGGCTGACGTTGATGTTGTAACAGGGGAAATGCCGGAGGACCGGCGGGAGGAAAGTATGGAATTTGATGAGAAAGTAATCAAGTGTTTTCTGGAAAAGCAGCTTCAGTTATTCCCTGAACCGGTAGCGGAATCCGAAGAGGAAGCTATGTTTTTCCTGGAGGATGTCTGCGCGTTTGTCGCGGCGTCCGCGGAGGAAGTCAAAGCATACTTCGAGGAAGAAGGGATCGATACGGGCGAGGATGATATCATGGAAGCAAGCGAAGTTTTCGATATCGGCGATGGACGGTACCTTGTCGTTGAGGGGTAAAACACGCGAATGACCAGGAGGGACAGCCCTGTGGAAAGCATCGCGGGCTGACCGGACGGAAATCACCGCGGGATGACCGGACGGAAATCATCGCGGGATGACCATGTGAGACTCGAATGGGATAGCGGAAAACGGAAATAAAACGTAGGAGATTTGACCGGATGATGAAGACAAGAAGAGCTGTAACTGTGATCACCGCGCTGACCCTTTGCGGCGCCCTTTGCGCGCCCGTGACCGTCAGAGCGGAAGATTCGTATTACCCGGAGAAGGATCATGCGGATCTGGATTTCGACGAGATGGATTATTCGACCTTCGATATTGCGGATCTGGATGGCGCATTGAAGGATTTTTCCGACGTGGAATCGCTCGGCGAGGCAGAGGCGACAGAACAGATCCCGGAACTCTACGACGCGCTGATCAAGGGGTACGATGAATTACAGACCGCGGATTCTCTCGCCTATATTTATCATTGTCTGCAGCCGACTGATCAGGATATCAGTGATGATCTAAACAGGTTCGATCAGGAAAGCACGCATTATTATGATTCGATCATGACCGCGCTTCATGATGTGCAGGCCGGTAAATACGGAGAGATCCTGAACGGGGAGCTTTCGGAGGACGAGAGTTCGGAAGTGGAATCCTACGCGGACATGACCGAAGAGGAGATCAGACTCTCCGATGAGCTGACAGAACTTTCCACGTCGTACGATGAGGCGCTTGCGAATAACGATGAAGAGAAGATGGGCGAGATCTATCTGCAGCTCGTCGATAAGCGCACCGAATTGGCAAAGGTCGAAGGATATGACAGCTATATCGATTATGCCTACGAAAATATCTGGAATCGCGACTATACACCGGAACAGGGAATCGAACTGGACCATCAGGTCAGAGATGAGCTGCTCGATGTTATCATGGCTCTTTATACGGCAAAGGATAAGATCTCCGAAGAAACTTCGTTCGAGCTTCCCGATGTCAGCGGAAAGGAGAGGGAGGAACTGATCCGCCCCTATATCGAGGAGATCTCTCCGCAGCTGACGGAAGCGTTTGACTATATGCTGGATCATAAACTGTATGATCTCGATGAAAATCCGAATAAGATCGACCAGGGATATACGATCGATCTGCCGTATTACGGCGCCGTTTTTACCTATGATCAGCCTGCGGGAACCTTGTATGATTACTCGACGGCGATTCATGAATTCGGCCACTACAATACTTCCTATCACTCTGTCACAAAATCGCTTTTTGCTTATAATATCGTCGATGTGGCAGAGATCAATTCGCAGGGGCTTGAGATGCTTTTCATGCCGTATTGGAGCGAAATTACGGGCGATGAGAAGCAGGGAGTTGCCATCGAACTCGAACAGGTAGACCAGATCCTTCTGGCACTGATCAGCAGCTGCATGGGCGATGAGTTTGAACAGATCATCTATGCCGATCCTGACATGACGATCGAGGATATCAACCGCACCTACGCGAAGCTGCTGACGGATTACGGCTTTGTGGTCGAGTCGGAGGACAGCGACAACACCTGGATGCAGGATACCCATTACAGCAGCCAGGCGGGATATATGCTGGCTTACAGCACATCGGCACTTTCGGCGATCGATATCTGGACGCGATCCCTGGAGGACCGGGAC
>JAXJTA010000256.1:0-1381 GCA_036309825.1 Eubacterium sp.
AGGCATATTGCCGATGACCTCGCCGTTTACGATCACCTGAGAACCGGTATCATTGGTCGGTTTCAGAAGGATCGGATTCATCAGGACCGACGGCTCGATGCCTGCACATTCCGCCTGCATGACCTGGGCGCGCCCCATCTCGAGACCTTCCTTCGTGATGAAGGAATTCAGTGCCATATTCTGCGCCTTAAAGGGAGCAACGCGATAGCCGTCCTGATGAAAAATGCGGCAGAGTCCGGCTGCCAGCAGGCTTTTTCCGGCGTTTGACATCGTGCCCTGTATCATGATTGCTTTTGCCATGTATCCTCCTTGATCCTGTCGATCGCATCGAGAAGCTTTTGATTCTCTTCTTCCCTTCGCACCGCGATCCGGTAATATCCGTTTGTAAGTCCCCGGTAATTGGAACAATCACGGATCAGGATCCCCTGCTGCAGCAGTTTGCTCCACAGATCATCGGGTCCCCTGAACAACAGATAATCCGTCTCCGACGGAAAAACTCTGTACCCTCGTTTCCGCAGCTCTTCTGTGAGAAAAACTCTGCCCCTTTCGATCACACGAAGGGATTCCTCCAGGTATAACCTCTCATCGAGAGCCGCGATCCCCGCCTCCTGCGCCGGAATCGATACATTCCACGGCTGGATGCAGCTCCGGACTCTTTCCCGGAAAGCGGCATCGGGGCAGATCGCGTAACCGAGCCGAAGTCCTGCCATCGCGTAACGCTTCGTGAATGCCTTCAGGATGAAAAGCATTGGATTATCCGCAAGGAAACGTTTCATCGAGGTGCTCTTTTCATCTTCCGTAAAATCCAGAAAACATTCATCGATGAAGAACCGGATATTCAGTTTGCTGCATTTCTCTGCGGCCTTTTCGAGAACCGTCGCGGGAATGCATCGTCCCGTCGGATTATTGGGGCTGCAGAAAAGGACGGTGTCGAGATCCTCAGTGATCCGGTCGACAAGATCCTCGCCGGCAGCAAAATCCCGCTCCTCCGACAGCATATAGTAGACGCATTTACAGTCAACTGTGCGAAGTGCTGCCTCGTATTCCGCAAAGCCGGGAATCACCAGAAGCGCTTTTTCCGGGCGCAGAGCCTGCGCGTAGGCATAGATCAGTTCCGCGGCTCCGTTTCCGAAGAGAAGCATTTCCGGAGATACCTGCTCACATACGGCAAGCTTTTCCCGAAGGCGCGTCTGGCGTATATCGGGATATGCGGAAATTTGTGCCATACTCGAAGCGGCAGCTTTAATCACGCTCTCCGGCGTCCCGAGCGGGTTCATATTCGAGGAAAAATCGCAAACACCGGGGTGACGATAGATATCCCCGCCGTGGATCTCCTGCTCATGAAATTCGGTATTTCTTGTAGTCATAGTCAATCATATTC
>JAXJTA010000257.1:0-1745 GCA_036309825.1 Eubacterium sp.
AGGTGATAGAGGATCGCCGACGGGCGAAGGAGCGAGGCGTATTCCATGGCAATATTGTTGTTGATCGCCAGATCGGCTACCGATTTCTTCGCGATCTTGCGATACCATTTCTCAAAGCTGTCACGGGTCAACATACGTGTCGATCGATCCCGATGCTTCGGATCGCGGAAGATCATCTCGGTTATGAAATCACCGTTCAGAATGATATTCTCGATCTTTCTGTTCTTGAGATACATCTTGGAAAAGCTGTCCAGATCCTCATGAATCAGCTCGCGGACAAGTTCATCATAGTCGTTATTGCCGGCTGTCGCCGCCTGCAGACGCTCCCGGATGCGCATGCTTCCCATTCGCATATTGGCCGTCTGAATCAGTTCGGAATTATCAAAGATCGAGATCTGGATACTGCCGCCGTCGAGGTCGATGACCACGGTACCCTTCTGGATCATCTCTTTAAATCTGCCCTCAATAGAAGCGATCGCCTTGTAACTTAGAAAACGCTGTTCCGAGTTGCTGAGGATCCTTACTTCCAGGCCGGTGAGCTGACGGATCCGGCCCAGAACAAACAGGTCATTCTGAGCTTCGCGGATCGCGCTGGTCGCGATCGCGTCATACGAATCAACCTTGTATTCTTTCATTACGGAGCGGAAATCACGAAGAACATTGCAGAGTTCATCTACCATCTCCGGCGCGATTCTGCCTACCGAGAAGGTGCCCCGTCCGAGCTCCAGGCGATGCCTGAGCTTATTGATACAGTGAATACCGTTTTTCGCGGAGATCTCAAAGATCTCCAGAGTCAGATCATAACTGCCGATATCAATTGCGGCATAGGTTGTAACGGCCATGTAAAATCCCCCTGTTGTTGTCAGTAGTTGCCCAGTAATCGAAGTTCTTCCGCTTCTTCCTTGAGGCCCCGGAGCGCGTTTCGTACAGCGGCATCCTCGAGATTTCCCTCAAAGTCAATAAAGAAACGGTACTCAAACGGATGATCCGGAATCGGCCTCGATTCGATCTTGAACATGTTCAGGCCATTGAAGATAAAGTGCGAAAGCATGCTGTATAAGGTACCGCATTTATGCGGAAGACCAAAGCAGATGCTGACTTTCTTCGCGTCTCTTGCGAACATGCGATTGTGCGAAATAATAATGAAACGCGTGGAGTTCTGCTCGGCGGAAAGTCCTCCGTCCTTCAGAATTTCAAGACCGAAGTATTCTGCGGCACTTCTGCTGGCGATAGCCGCCTGTGTGTGCAGTCCCTCCTTCGACACCTTTTCGGCTGCCATAGCGGTATTGAGAACGCTCTCCCGCTTCCAGTCCGGATGCTCGGCGTCAAGGTATGCAGCGCACTGCGCCAGTCCCTGCGGATGCGAAAATACCGTACGGATCTCCTCCATCTTCGTTCCCGGAACAGCCATCAGCGTATGCTCGATAGGAATGATCTGCTCGCCGACAATATAGTTATTGAACTCCAGAAGCAGATCATAGATATCCGAAACGATGCCCGCTGTCGAGTTTTCGATCGGAAGAACAGCAAAATCGGCTTCACCCTCGGTGACAAGTTCCATTGCTTCACGCCACGTTTTTACGTGGATGCTCTCGATTGAATCATCGAAGAAGGTCTTCATCGCTTCAAAGCTGTAAGCTCCTTCCACTCCCTGAAAAACGACCTTGGCATTATGAAAATGCAGCTTATTGGTGAGCGCGTAATCGACCGGAAGTGTCACGCCGTTTTCTGTAAGCAGCTGGTAC
>JAXJTA010000258.1:0-5093 GCA_036309825.1 Eubacterium sp.
AATTCCCGGAGATCCAGAACATATTTTACTTCGATATCCGCACCGGATCTCTCCTTGATGCTGTCATGATTTGTTGTAAGGACTTCCACCACGCCGGATCCGACGGTTCCGAAGCCTAATACGGCTGCTTTGACCATTGTTTTTCTCCCTTATTTCTGATTCTGCTTTTTCTGCAATGCCAGCCATTTCAGGTAGGCATTAATGAACGGGTCCAGATTTCCGTCAAGAACGGAGCTGGCCTGACCGACCTCCTGGTTTGTGCGGAGATCCTTGACCATCGTATACGGCTGCAGAACGTAGGAACGGATCTGGTGGCCCCAGGCGATATCTGTCTTCTCGCCGCGGATGCCGGCCTCCTTCTCTTTCCGCTTCTCTTCCTCCAGCTGGTACAGTTCCATCTTCAGAACCTGCATCGCCTTATCCTTGTTCTGATGCTGCGATCTCTGGTTCTGGCAGGTAACAACGATACCGGACGGAAAATGCGTGATACGGATCGCCGACGAGGTCTTATTGATGTGCTGACCGCCGGCACCGCTGGAACGATAGGTATCGATACGGATATCCTCGTCGCGGATCTCGATATTGATCTCTTTGTCGATGACAGGCATGACATCGCTCTGAACGAAGGATGTCTGACGCTTGCCGTTCGCGTTGAACGGGCTGATTCGAACGAGGCGGTGTACGCCCTTTTCGGATTTCAGATAGCCGTACGCGTTCTCGCCGTTCACCTGGAACATAACGGATTTGATACCGGCTTCGTCGCCTTCCTGAAGGTCAAGTTCCTCCACGGTAAAGCCCTTGCGCTCCGCCCATCTCGTATACATACGATAGAGCATGCCGCACCAGTCCATCGCCTCGGTGCCGCCGGCACCGGACTGCAGACGAATGATGGCATTACAGGAATCAAACTCCTCGGACAGAAGTGTCTTCATCTGGATCGAGTCCAGCGTATCGATAAACTCATCGAGCATCTCCCGCACTTCCGGAACCATGGATTCGTCATCCTCTTCCTGTCCCATCTCGATCATCGTCTCGATATCTTCCTTGGATTCCACGAGCTTTGCGTAAGTATCGCGGTCCGCCTTCAGATCACCGAGTTCTTTGACCTGTTTCTGAGCCTCATCCGGGTTATCCCAGAAATTCGGCTCCTCCATTTTTCTCTCTAATTCTTCGATCCTCTGCTCTTTACTAGCGAGGTCAAAGTGAATCCCTCACTTCCACTAGAGATTCATCGAAGGTTTTGAGTTCATTTTTCATGTTCTCAAGTTCAACAACCAATAGCTTCACCCTCTTTCTTTTCTTAAAAATTTTGAAAAACGGCCTTCTGACACCCGCCTGTTATAAACGGGTATTCAGGCCAATTTGCGGCCGTGGCACTGTTTGTACTTCTTGCCGCTTCCGCACGGACACGGATCATTCGGATAGATCTTCTTCTCCTTGCGCTGTACCGGCTTGTTCTCGGCACTGTCGTCTTTGTTGGTTCCGGTGATCTCCGCAACCTGCTCACGCTCTACCTTCTCCTGTACACGTACATGGTACAGCACGCGGATGGTATCCTGCTGGATTCCCTCCGTCATTTCGTAGAACATGTTGTACGCGGTCAGCTTGTACTCGACCTTCGGATCCTTCTGACCATAAGCCTGAAGGCCGATTCCCTGACGCAGCTGATCCATGTCGTCGATGTGATTCATCCACTTCTCGTCGATGACTCTCAGCAGAATGACACGCTCCAGTTCACGGATCTGCTCTTCGCTCGGGAACTCCGCCTCTTTTTCTTCATAAAGCTTGACGGCAGCCTCTTTCAGCTTCTGCTTCAGTTCTTCTTTGCCGACGCCCTGGATCGATTCCTTCGTAACCGGCTTCAGCGGAATGATCGGCAGAAGGATACGGTTCAGTTCACCAAGATCCCACTCATCATCCTCCCCGCTCTCACCGATCACGCGGTCAACGGTGCTGTCGATGGTATCATAGATCATCTTCATGATGGAATCGCGCATGTTCTCACCGTCGAGTACGCGGCGGCGCTCCTTGTAGATGATCTCTCTCTGCTCATTATTGACAAGGTCATAATCAAGCAGGTTTTTACGAATTCCGTAGTTGTTGCCCTCGATCTTCTTCTGCGCTTTTTCGATCGCGGAAGAAAGCATCTTGTGCTCGATCTGCTCACCTTCCTTGACGCCGAGGGATTTGAAGATGCCCATCAGCTTCTCGGATCCGAACAGTCTCATCAGGTCGTCCTCGAGAGAGATATAGAAGCGGGATTCACCCGGGTCTCCCTGTCGGCCTGCACGACCTCGCAGCTGGTTATCGATTCGTCTGGACTCATGACGCTCGGTACCGATGATCTTCAGACCGCCGGCGGCTCTCGATACATCGTCCAGCTTGATATCGGTACCACGGCCGGCCATGTTGGTCGCGATGGTTACCATACCGGCTTCACCGGCATGCTCAACGATGTGTGCCTCCTGCTCATGGAACTTCGCGTTCAGCACCTGATGCTCGATGCCGCGTCTGGTAAGCATTCTGCTTAAAAGTTCGGATGTGTCGATGTTGACGGTGCCGACCAGAACCGGCTGGTTCTTCGCGTGAGACTCAACGACCTCATCGCAGACAGCTTTGAACTTCTCCTTCTGTGTCATGTACACGGCATCTTCGTGATCGATTCGCTGCACCGGCTTATTGGTCGGGATCTCGATTACGTCCATCCCGTAAATATCACGGAACTCCTGCTCCTCGGTAAGCGCGGTACCGGTCATGCCGGCTTTTTTCTCGTACTTGTTGAAGAAGTTCTGGAACGTGATCGTCGCAAGCGTCTTGCTCTCACGTTTTACCTTTACATGCTCCTTTGCCTCGATCGCCTGGTGCAGACCATCGGAGTAGCGGCGGCCCGGAAGGACACGGCCCGTGAAGTCATCGACGATCATAACCTGATCATCCTTCACGATGTAATCCTGATCCTTGAACATCAGGTTGTGCGCGCGCAGCGCCAGGATGATGTTGTGCTGGATCTCCAGGTTCTCCGTATCGGAGAGATTTTCAATATGGAAAAACTTCTCGACCTTCTTTACGCCCTGTTCGGTAAGCGTAACGATCTTGTCCTTTTCATTTACGATGAAGTCACCGGTCTCCTCGATCTCCTCGCCCATAATGGCGGTCATCTTGGTGACTTCGCCGGATGCTTCGCCGCGCTCCAGCTGTCTCGCCAGAATATCGCAGGTCTCATACAGCTTGGTTGATTTGCCGCTCTGACCGGAAATGATCAGCGGTGTTCTCGCTTCATCGATCAGGACGGAGTCGACCTCATCGATGATGGCATATACAAGGCCTCGCTGTACGAGCTGCTCCTTGTAGGTGACCATGTTGTCACGAAGATAGTCGAAACCGTCCTCGTTATTCGTTACATAGGTGACATCACAGTTATAAGCCGCGCGTCTCTCCTCGCTCTTCATGGAGTTGAGTACGCAGCCGCATGTCAGACCGAGAAATTCGTGGACCTTTCCCATCCACTCCGAGTCTCGCTGTGCCAGGTAGTCGTTGACAGTGATGATGTGCACACCGCGGCCGGTCAGCGCGTTCAGGTACGCCGGCATGGTGGAAACCAGAGTTTTTCCTTCACCTGTTTTCATCTCCGCGATACGACCCTGATGCAGGATAATACCGCCGATGATCTGCACGCGATACGGCTCCATACCGAGCACTCGCTTCGCGGCTTCACGAACCGTCGCGAATGCCTCAGGCAGAAGATCGTCAAGCGTCTCGCCGTTCTTCAGGCGTTCTTTATATTCTGCTGTTTTCTCCCTCAGCTCCTCGTCGGACAGCTTCTGCATGTCCGGGCGCAGAGCCTCAACCTTGTCTACCAGCGGGGTGATTCTTTTCAGCTCCCTCTCGCTGTGCGTACCGAAAATCTTTTCTGAAAATTTCATACAGTCCCTTTATGCTCCCTTTTGTCGATTAATCTTCCGGCTCGATAAGGCCGTAAGTATTGCCTTTTCTCTTATAAACAACGTTTACCTGATCGGTATCCGCGTTCATAAATACATAGAAGCTGTGTCCGAGCAGTTCCATCTGTACGCAGGCATCTTCCGGATACATCGGCTTGATGTCAAATTTCTTCGTACGGACAATGCGGATATCTTCGCTTTCCATGTACTCGTTATCGATGTAGGCTTTCTGGAAATTCGCAGCAGCCTGCTTCTTGTCGATGATCTTGTTCTTGTATTTGCGGAGCTGACGCTCGATAACCTCTTCCACAAGGTCGATCGATACATACATGTCGTTGCTGACCTGCTCCGAACGGATGATGCGTCCTTTGACCGGGATCGTAACCTCGATCTTCTGTCTCTCCTTCTCAACGCTCAGAGTAACAACGATCTCCGTGTCCGGTGTGAAATATCGCTCCAGTTTGCCGAGTTTGGCGGTGATGATCTCTTTTAACGCCGGTGTAACCTCAATGTTTTTGCCGCTAATCGTGATATTCATACCAACAACTCCTTTCTTATTCCGTCGTCCCTCCTGATGAGGACGCCGGAGATCCGCTTTCGCGAATCAAAATTAATATTAGACAAAGCCTGCAAAAACGGCTTCATCTGGGCACATGCGCCCATTTTTTTACACTCTATTATAACAAAGCAGGGCGCGAAATGCAATGTACGAATGCATCCGCGCCCTTTACGCCGGTCAATGACTGACCAGATAATTATAAATATCCCTTTTCCCGCAACCGCGGTCCTTCGCGACGAGCTTCATCGCTTCCTTCCGGTCGATCCCCTGATCGGTGTAGTGCGCCATATGCTCCTCGATCGTTTTTTCCTTCCAGGAATCCTCCTGCTCCTTCTGGATCTCCTTCGGATCCTTTCCTTCGATCACCAGGACGAACTCGCCCCGCGGCGCCTGCTCCGTAAAGTAACGGACCGCCTCGTCGATCGTCATCCGGTTGACTGTCTCATGCTTCTTCGTCAGCTCGCGGCAGAGTGATATACGCCTCGTTCCGCCGAGGACTTCGGAGAGTTCCTCAAGCGTTCGTATCAGCCTGTGCGGTGCCTCGTACATCACGATCGTCCGTGTCTCCCTCGTAAGCTCGTCAAGCACACGGC
>JAXJTA010000259.1:0-2314 GCA_036309825.1 Eubacterium sp.
CAAACTTCCCTTCGGGAAGCACGCCCTTCGGGCTGGGCAACTACAGAATGAAAATTCCTGATGGAATTTTCATTCTTAAACAAAGCCGTAGATTTTTTGCGCGATGTGGTAACCCTTGACGATCAGCTTGCGGCCGCCTTTGCCCTTGATATGAAGGAGGGTTCCCATGATATTGTGACGCAGATGGAAGTAGGCGATCGGATCGACTTCCTTCATTTTCTTCCAGAGGTCATCCATTTTCTTCAGAGACTCTTTATCACCCGCGCGGATGGCAAGGATCGAGGAGACGCCAAGAATAATGGACAGATCATGGAGAAGAAATTCTCTCTGCCGTCCGTGGATCTCGTTGCGATGATTTTTCCAGAAATCGATCATCGCGTAATTTACGCGGTACTGCTGCTCCATCCTTCCGATCATGACCGTTTCATTGACCGACTGGTCGGCGCGTCCGATGAAATACTGGTACAGATTGCAGTAACAATAATACATGGTGCGAACCTTGGAGAACGGAATGTAGGCATACAGATTGTCCACATAGAAGGTATGCTCCGGAAGCTTCAAACCGACTTCACGAAGAAGATCGGTGCGATAGATGATGGAATGCATCAGCACATAATGGTACGGATCCATATGCTTCATTTCATCCCAGCCGAAAACCTTGTCCTGCGGGAAAAACTTCTGGTACCGCATGACAAAGTTTTTGCGTTTGCTCGATTCTTTATTGTAAACATAGTTGCTGAAAATGACATCGACCGCTTCCGGACCGCGAACGATCTTCCGGATCGCTGCAAGAACTTTCTGATAAGCTGCGGCATCGACCCAGTCATCGCTGTCGACAACCTTAAAGTAGATTCCGGTCGCGTTCTCAATACCGGTATTTACGGCGCCGCCGTGTCCTTTATTCTCCTGATGGATTGCGCGAACGATCGTCGGATATTTCTCCTGATATTCGTCCGCGATCTCCGCGGTACGGTCCTTGACGGAGCCGTCGTCGACGATCAGGATCTCCACATCTTCACCCCCCGGAAGGAGCGATTCGATGCAATGCCTCATATAGCCTTCCGAATTGTAACAGGGAACCGTAACACTCAGTAATTTCATTTTAGCCTCCGCTTATCAGCATTATTTTCAGTCTGTTTTTATCTGGTTCCGCGAAGCATCCGCACGGCAAATCAATACTGCCGCATTGTGCTCCGCATTTATTTTAATTCATCTGCCCTCAAAATGCAATTTTTCCGTTTACTGCCCGCTGTCCGGCATCTCCGTAAAGATCTCCGGGTTCTCCGAGAGTCCCTGTTTCTCCTCCGGCATGAGATCCGAGTCATCCGTACTGTCCGCTTCCACTTCCTCATCGGCCGGAACCGTATCATCGTTGATGACATTACCAAACTCATCCATCAGGTAGAACCTGCCCTCCTGCTTCGGTTCTCCGTTGGCGAGCGTAGGCTCCGGGAACTCCAGCGTAAGGGAAGCGATCTCATATTCGAGGCCGTTCACATCGACGGCATATCCCTTCACGTGAACAACAGACGGATCCTGAATGCCGGCGGCAATCAGCATCTCACGGGTCAGAAGCAGATGGTGGAAGCTGCCGTCGGTACTCTCCGAAGAAGTGAAGGTCACTGCGTTCTCCTCATCTTCTTCTGTATCGCCGGTCCAGACCTTCACGATCGAAGGACGGATCTTGTTGACCGCCGAACAGGTCAGATCGGAAAAACGGAAATAGTAGGAATGCGCCTGCTCCGAGGTCATCGTTGTTGTCATTTTGCCCGACACGGAACTGTCGCGCAGGGCTGACAACGCTTCATTGTCAAGGCTCAGATCCGCGATACTCTGCATATACAGTGACTTTGCGGAGAGCTCGTCATAGTTTTTCTCATAGCCGTACTTCTCGGTCAGCGTATCCACATCGGAAAAGAGGTTGGTGCCGAGTCCCAGTCTGTCGCCGTTGATCTGCACGCCCATCGCCGCAAGCGTCGTCGGGAACTGGTCAAAGGTACTGAACTGGCGCTCTCTCGTCGGGTCCGCAATCTCGGCTGCCGGGTTGATATAAGCGGTATACACGCGGCGCTGGTAGTCCTCCGGCACATCGTTGCAGAAATCCGAATCCATCGTAGGATGGTCTCCGGAGATCACGATCGTTGTATTGTCGTAGAAATCCTGCTGTTTGATCCATTCGATCAGGTCGTAGATCTGTTTGCTGCTGCAGGCCATGACATTCGCGTACTGATTGTCTCCAAAGGTATCGGGACAAATATCGCAGACGTAGCCGTCCTCAAAGTGCGTATCCACGGTAAGCATCGTGAAATTGAAA
>JAXJTA010000260.1:0-1995 GCA_036309825.1 Eubacterium sp.
ATGGAGTAGATCAGGGCGGAGACCCGTTCATATTCTGCCATGCGCGGTGTCGCGATATAATAGAGGATCCGGGTGTGATGCATTCTTTCATACAGCCGGATGGCCTGTTTTGCTTCGAACAGTCTCGGCCGTGACGGAACACCGATGGCCTTCAGGGCCGGGCTGACCGCAAGGCAGATCGTCTGGTCGGAGCGGGACGGATCCGCCACCAGCAGGTTGGCTTTCAGTGGATCCACGCCGCGGGCAATACATTCCACGCTGGCGTAAAATGACTTCATGTCGATGGCAATGAAGGTTCTGGCGTTTTCCGGAAGGGAAAAATCCTGTTCCATAGCCGCAGGAAGTTTTAACGGATCACCTGCGGCCGGCGGGCTTTTGAATTGTCTGTCCTCCGTCTGCATAATGACCACCTCCTATACATTGAGGAACATTTGTTCGCCTGCGTGGGTGAAATTTAAGGCAGATGAATGCTCCGCAAGGGAGACCAGCAGCCTGCCCGTATAATTTACCTGCCTTGTTTTTTATGAATGCTGCGCTGCCTGATCCGGCACGGAATTACAGTTCACCTGCATTATCCCCGATGGTCCCGAGAAAATTCCGTTTGGGAAGGTCGGGAAGCGTGTAAAGCAGCGCTTCGTTGTCCTTCATTTCATGCAGCTTGATCAGCAGCAGATTTACATTGAGATTCATGGCCCTGGCTGTCTGCACGATGTCATAGCCGTAGGACATGTATTCGTTCATTTCACGTTCATCGATCAGGAGATTCGCGGCAAAGATATTCGCCTCATACTCTGTACTGTTCCTGATATCGAAGATCTCATATTCATAGATGGTCTGATTCTTCCTTTGCCGGCAGAGTTTCCTGTGCAGCATGGCATGGCCAAGCTCGTGGGCACAGACGATCCGTTTCATCTCATCGGAAAGATTGTTGTTGATGAAGATGAAGGGAACATTCAGCATGAGGGAGAATGCACCTTTCTGGCCGGTAAAATCATCCCGGAACATGACTTCGATGCCTTTTTCACGGCAGATCCGGAACGGATCACGGGTGCCGTATCTGCTGATCAGCTTCGAGGGAATCAGATTAGCTGCCGGATTCTTCATAAAACACCACTCCTTTTCCGTGCGCGGTGCGCGACGAGCCCCTGCGGACGCGGTGCGCGCGCGACACAAAATTCGGGAGGGTGGCTCCATATCGTATCGATCATTCCTCTTCTTCCCTGTACTTTTTCGGGACGAACTTGCGGTTGATCTCCTTGGCCCGCCAGTAAGCATCCTGGAGAGCCCGCATCATGGCATCCATGTCACGTTCTTCCAGTTCGCCGCCGGCGTACAGCGCTTCGACATCCTTTACCAGCTTTTCAGCCTGGCGTCTGCCGCGGCTGCCGTACTTTTCGGAAGCCTGGATGGTGAATTCCGCATTTTCATCCATAAGAGAGGAAAGATCGATGTCCAGCACCTCGGCAAGCCGCACGTAGCTGTCCTTGCTTTTCGGCATACGGGAACCACTCTCATAGTTTATGATCGTCCGGACGGCGATGCCTGTTCTTGCAGCGAGTTCCTTCTGGGATAATCCCCGCTCCTTTCTTGCAGCGCGGACCTTTTCTCCGAATGTCATTGGATGACCTCCTTTGCATCTTGATCATGTTGCACTTGACAGATGTGAAACATGTGATTATAATGGGTCACATGAAATGCAACTTGCATTTTTATAATAGTGCAACATATGGAAGATGTCAAGCGGTTTTTCAAGGAAAATCAAAAGATTTCTCCTATATTCCGAAGAATCGGGTGTCAGTTCCGTTGAGCAAATTGCAGATGTTGCATTTTAGAGAAAATGCCGCCTCCGAACGTATTGTAAATGTAACAGAGGAGTTGTCCATGTATGAGGACAATGCCCAAAATAATTTCGGAAGCCGGTAGGAACAGGGAGGATCAGTTGAGGAAAAGAACAGGGACAAAGTGCCGGGAAGAACCGGCGGCCTGAATGAAAGG
>JAXJTA010000261.1:0-2473 GCA_036309825.1 Eubacterium sp.
CCTCGTTGTACTCCTCGGTCTCGGTGTTGCCGTTGTTGTGGGAGTAGTTTTTCTCGTTCGGATAGTCTTCATAGCGGAACGCATAGGTATCCGTCAGCTTCGCGGACGGATTCACCCTGCCGGAGACAACATCCGCAAAGGCATTTCCGCCTTCCATGCCCGGCTGTGCCATCTGGATCAGGCCTTTGATGTTCCTGAACTCATCCATGAAGGACAGGTCGACCTGACCGCCCGCGTTAAGAACGACGATGACGTCCTCATAGATGGAGCAGATATCCGCGAGCATTTCATGCTCTTCGGCGGTCATATAGTAGTCGCCCTCTTCGTTAAAGCGGTCGGCGCCCTCGCCGCAGACTCTGCTGAGGATGTAGAAAGCTGTCTGTGTATCGCCGGACGCATCCTTCGCGCGGTCGATCTTTCTGCCGGTCGGCATCCGGAACGGATTATTGCTGTACACGAAGAAAAATCCGAAGGGACCGCCCTCGCCGCTGTTGTTTTTCTCTGTCAGCTCATCCCGCCAGTCCTCTCTCGCCTTCGTATAGGTCGCTTCAAAATCGCGGAGCCATGTCTCGTTGGTGATCGCAAAGCCTGCCTTCGTCATACCCTCCCAGATGCTGACGGAAGCACGCTCGTTAACATCGCCCGAGCCCATGCCGCCTTTGATGGTATGCGCCGCGCCTGCTCCGTACAGGGCAACCGGACTGCCGGCTTTCAGCGGGAGCACATTATCTTCATTCTTCAGAAGGACCATTCCGGCCGCAGCTGTTTTTCTCGCAACCTTCATTCCGGCGATCTCGCGCTCGGATACCGCGTTATCCGTCGTACCGGAAAGTCCCTTTGTTCGCATAATTCTTTCCATGATCTTTCCCCATTGCTTCGTAACTATTTCATTGACTGAACTATTTCATTGACTGAACTTTTTCATTGACTGAACTATCTTGTTGCCTGAACTGCCTTTTACCATGTAAAAACTTATCTTCCGCTCACGACAAAAACGCCGTGGCTGCACGGAAGCTCTACACGAATGGTGTATGCGCCCGCTTCCGCAGAAACTACCTCACCGTTCCTGATCTCGCCCGTCAATGTATCCCAGACCTCCGGAACATCACCGGATGTCTCCACGCGGACCTCGATCACTGTCGGCTCATCCGAGTAGTTCATGATGAGCGTGTTGCGTTTATCATCCTTCAGGTATTTTACAAACTGTACGCCTGTCATTTCCTCGCCCGTATGCATATACGGATCGATCAGATAAGACGGGTAGGCCGGATGCAGGTTCTCACTGTGGTCACAGCCCTTTGTAATGGTGACCGGATGCGGGATCTCCTCGTAAAGGGCCTTTACGATCGCGTCTTTTTCTTCCGCTGCGATCACGGTCACTCTGCCGCTTGCAAGAATCTCCGCGGAGATCTCGCGTACACGCTCGTCTTCCGCCTTGCTGATACCCAGTGACGGAAGCTCATCGATCGCAACGATGCGCCCACCCGCCTTTGCAAATGCAAGCGCTTTCTCCGCCATCTCAAGCGGGAGTACTTCGCACATCGGCAGAAGCAGCACAGAAAACTCCTGTCCGCTGGCCGTGTTTACGATCTTTCTGCCGCTAACTTCGAAGTTCTCCAGAGCATCCCTGTGTGCCAGATCGAAGTCCATGCTTGCGGACAGCAGGCGGTTGAAAATCAGCTGCAGCTCGCGATCGATACGGACCGCTTTTTCGTCCCCGAGGAAGGCTCCCTTCGCGAATGCGTGCCTGAAATTCTGATCCGGAAGATAATGAAGCTGCAGCGCCTCTGTGGGCATGTAAGCGAGGATCTCAGCTTCGTTGATACCGCCTGTCATCGCGTACTGAAGCCGGCGGATCATATCATTGCCCTCCGACTGTCTGTACCAGTATTTCCACTGGAAAAACTCTGACGGCGGCCAGTCGTTGGCTCTCTCTCCTTCCGTCGAATAGAAGAAACCATGGTTGATGATCGCCTGCATTCCCTGCTGGTAAGCGAAGGTGATCATTCTTGTGTATTCATCGAAGGTGAGGTCCCAGCCGCAGCCGGCAAAGATCTCAACGGCGGTCTCTTTGATTCCGTAGGAATGCGCGCCTGCCGCGGTGAATTTCAGGTTCAGGCTTCCGATACCCTTGCCCAGATAGTCGGCACCGACTACATCCATGAAACGGTTCTGCCTCAGGTAGTCACCGCTGTAACGGACATGGCCGAACGGGGTCTCCTCACCCAGAAGATGCGCGAAGAATTTCAGATTGTGTTTCCGGCACCAGTCATAGATCCGGCCGAAATAGCGGGTCTGATACAGGTACGCAACGGTATCGTAGTAATCGATACGCACGCGGCCGTTCTCATTTCCCGGAAGGATGACACGGTAGAGTTCCTGCCGGATGTCATAGCCGTGACGCTCTTTGAAGACCTCCGCAAACTCATGACTCCAGGGAATCGCATTGCACATTCTCGTCTCATCGTTGAAG
>JAXJTA010000262.1:0-1814 GCA_036309825.1 Eubacterium sp.
CGTACCGCTGTAAAATCGGTAAGGATCGCGCTCACTTCGTTTTTTACACCCTCCACCGATTGTGAAGAGTCCCGCACATTACTGCCGATGCTGTCGAAGCTGCCGTCGATCTGCGTACTGAGACCGCTATAAGAATCGGATAACTGCGCAAGCATGGTATTGATCGTATCGGTAATGCCGGAGAAATCACTTGTCAATGCCGGAACCTGTGACGCTGCATCGGACAGATTTTTCGTATTGTCGGTGATATTGGTTCCCGTTGTCTTCAACAGGTCAGAGGTCGAGGTGAGCATGATGTCCAGAGAATCGACCAGTGAAGAGAAGGCGCGAAGGGTAGCCGCGGAGGTAGAAAGGCCGCTCTCGATGTTCTGCATATTGGTCAGAAAGTTCTGCGCGATGCCGTCTGTTTCCACGTTATTCAGCTGATCGGAGAGATCTGTGAGGGTGTTCAGGCTGACATCCGCCACGACCTTTGTCACTTCTTCGCGAATGCCGCGCTGGATCGAGCCTGCACCCTTGTCGGTGATCTTCGGCGCGATCGCGTTGGCCTTCTCGTTCAGATAATACAGGATCTTAGTCTCGTGTACGTTTTTGGAGAAGAGGCTCATCATGTCGCTGCTGAAGGAGGAGGGAATAACAACGGCTGCGTAGTATTTGCCGGATTCCACACCGTCGATGGCATCGGCGGATGTGGTGAACGTCCATTTCATCTTCGTGTTGCGTGAAAGCCTCGCAATGACCAGATCGCCCATATTCAGTTCGGTGGACAGAAGCTGGCCGGTGTAACCTTCATCCTCGTTGGCAACGGCGATCTTCAGATTGCCGGTATTGCCGTACGGATCCCAGCTGGCGGCGATATTAAACCAGGCATATAGTGAAGGAACGACCGTGATGCCGATGATGATGATCCAGGCGATGACATTGGTGCGAAGATGCTTTACATCGCCGAGAAAAATTTTCCAGATATTACGCATGACGGCCTCCTTTCCCCGATTTTGTATCGTCCGTATTTTGCACGCTGTCGGGCATTTCTGTGTTGTCCGTGTTTTCTGAACTGTCGGGCATTTCCGTATCGTCCGTATTTTGCGCGCTGTCGGGTATTTCTGTATCATCTGCGTTTCGCAGACTGCCGAGCAGTTCGGCATCGGACTGCGCGAGCAGCTCCTTCCGGTGCTGCACATTGTAATTCAGAAATTCCACGACGATCAGGTAGACTACGATGGCGATCAGGGAGATGATCCAGATTGTCATGAGAATCAGTTTTTGCCGGAAAATAAACAGAAGAACGAGCAGAGGGATCGGCAGAAATACGATCAGGAAGAAACCGATCCGGATCAGAAGCCGGTATCTGTCCTCGAATTTTTCCGCCTTTTTGATCAGCTCGACACGCGTGCTTTCCTCATTCATAAGAACGGTAATCAGCGTATCAACAGAGTGCTTCCGTTCCGCGCCGCTTTTTCCTTCAACGATCATGATGCCGGTCGCGCGAAGCTTCTGGTCAATCATCGCGTTGACCATCGAGAGCAGCGGCTTCAGGAGCAGGCCGATGATGAGGGCGATGGGCAGAAAGAGCAGGAGAGCGCCCAGACTCTCCGCGTATGTGTTGCCATAGCTGCCCGCGATCGTCTCACGCATCGCGCGGATGCTGTAGGTGAACGGAAGCAGCGGGTGCAGCCGCTGGAAGAAAGTGGGCGTCATCTCGATCGGGTACGTGCCCGCGCCGCCCGGGATCTGCAGAATGACAAGGATGACGCAGAGCGCCTTTCCGATGTGTTTGAAGGAACTTGCGAGTCCGTAGATCAGATTGATATAGA
>JAXJTA010000263.1:0-8578 GCA_036309825.1 Eubacterium sp.
CGGAGAGTACTTCCACTCCCTCTACCATCTGGGCATTGAGTCGATCGACGATCTCGCGGGAGGTCATTTCTTCCTTCAGATCGACGTCAAAATACTCGCCGCTGCTTGTCTTTCCGACCCCCAGCGGAGACGCGAAGGACATGAGCATGTGCGGGCTGAAGCCTTCGGAAAGTGTTACGGGAATGGCTGCTCTTCGGAGTGCCTTCTGAAAATAGCGCATCGTATCGAGATGTCCGATGTATTTGATCGGTCCCGTTTTTGTAAATTTAATTCTTGCCTTCATAGCAGACTCCTCCGTGATAGCGCAAAGAACCACAGCCCTGACACATCTGTCGGCAGTTCGGTGTGACAACGCCCTCTTTTGCGCGCTCCCACTCGCGGATCAGGAAACGCTTGGTAACACCGCAGTCCAGGAAATCCCAGGGAAGAAGTTCCTCTGTGCTTCTTTCTCTGGCGGTGTAGAAGTACGGATCGATTCCCGTTTCCGCAAAGGCATTCTGCCAGTTCTCCGCTTTGAAAAACTCAGTCCAGGAATCAAAGAGAGCGCCGTTCCGGTAAGCGGCTTCGATGGCAGCGCCGACACGGCGGTCTCCTCTTGCCAGAACACCCTCCAGAACGGAGATCTGCGCGTCGTGGTAGGTGTAGCGGATGCTCTTCTGATTTTCCATGCGGCGGACTTCATCCTTTACGATATGTGCTTTGTCCAGGAAGTCCTGCTCCTTATCCATCGGTGCCCACTGGAAAGGTGTGAACGGCTTGGGAACAAAGAAGGAACTGGATGCCGTAATGGAGATCTTGCCAACACGTTTTTCCTTCGGGATCTCATAATAGCGCTCTGCCACCTTCTGACACAGATGCGCGATTCCCTTGACATCGTCCTCCGTCTCGGTCGGGAGACCGAGCATGAAGTAGAGCTTGACTTTATTCCAGCCGCCTTCGAATGCCTGTCCGGCGCCGTTCAGGATATCCTCTTCCGTAATTCCCTTATTGATGACGTCGCGCATGTGCTGCGTACCTGCCTCCGGCGCGAAGGTCAGACTGCTCTTCTTCACATCCTGTACCTTGGACATTACATCAAGAGAAAAGGCATCAATGCGAAGCGACGGAAGGGAAATATTGATCCCCTTCTCCCTGCAGATAGAAATCAGGTAATTCAACAGACCGTCCAGATCGGCATAATCGGAGCTGGACAGAGAACTCAGCGAGATCTCTTCGTAGCCGGTATTTTCAAGCATGCGTTTTGCGCGCTCAGTGAGCAGATCAAGCTCCTTTTCGCGGAGCGGACGATAGATCATTCCCGCCTGACAGAAGCGGCAGCCGCGGATGCAGCCGCGCTGGATCTCGAGTACGACACGGTCCTGTGCCGCCTTCAGATAGGGAACGATCGGCGCTTCCGGATAAGGAATTCCGTTGAAATCCATAACGATCTGCTTGGCGATTTTTTCGGGAAGTCCGGAAATCGTCGGCGCGAAGGAAGCAAGTGTTCCGTCTTCGTTGTATGCGGCTTCATAATAGCGCGGCACATAGATCCCGGGAAGCTTCCCGGCTTCGATCAGGAATTCCTCGCGGCTTTTCTTTTTATCGCGGAATTCTCTGTAGAGATCAAGAAGCGCCGGATAAGCGACCTCACCCTCACCGATATAGAACAGATCGAAAAACTCGGCGATCGGTTCGGGGTTATAGGCACAGGGACCACCGCCGATGACGATCGGATCATCCCCGGTTCGGTCTGTGCTGTGAAGCGGAATGCCGGACAGATCAAGGATCTGCAGCACATTGGTATAACTCATCTCGTACTGCAGCGTGATACCGAGAAAATCGGCATCCCTTACCGGTCGCTGGGATTCCAGAGAAAACAGAGGGATATGCTGTTCACGCATTACCTTGTCCAGATCAGGCCATGGCGAATACACTCTCTCACACCAGACATCGGGCATCTTATTAAACAGATCATACAGGATCTGGATACCCAGATGGGACATGCCGATCTCGTAAACGTCGGGGAAACACATGACAAAGCGGATATCGACCGATTCCGGATCTTTCATGACAGCGTTAAATTCATGACCGATATAGCGCTCCGGTTTGTCGAGTTTCATCAAAATATCATCACTAAGTGCTAATGTACGCATTCTATACCTCATTCAACAACCCCTGTCAAAAGGCAGGGGTCATTGGGTGCTTTACTGATTCAAATAGATTATGGATGCCTCATCGGGCATCGCTCTTACTCTTCCATATGTCCGTCACGGAACATGGAGAACTTGTCCATCGGATAATTTGCCAGGTTATCGAGAACCTTACGGCTATCCGCCTGTGAGAGAAGCTTCGCACGGGATTTGGTGATCTCCGCCTCGGTACGATGCTTTGACGGACCGCCTACACAGCCGCCTTCACATACCATTCCTTCGATGAATTCCTCCGGAAGTTTGCCGATCTTCAGAAGCATCAGCGCCTTGCGGCACTCATCGCCTCCGGCGCACTTCTTCAGCTTGATATCCGAAGTGTCTTCGCCGCGCTCCTGCATGCATTCGATAACCGCGTTGGCTACGCCGCCGGATGTTGCGAAGCGTTTGCCCCAGATCGAAGACTCCTGATATTTTCCCTCGGACGGCTGCAGTGTCATCCCCTTCGAACGAAGGAGAGCACGGAACTCACCGTAGGTCAGTACATAATCGGCATTACCCGGAACGGACTTGTCGGCGGCTTCGGATTTCTTTGCGAGGCACGGTCCGATAAAGACGGTCACGCAGCCCGGATGCTGGGATTTCAGATAACGGGAGATCGCGCACATCGGAGATACAACGGTGGACATATTTTCCTCGAACTGCTTCGGGAAATGCAGACGAAGCATGTTGATAAATGCCGGACAGCAGGAAGTGGTCATCTTGCGGCCCTCTTCGCGTGCCTCGCTCCACTCTTTGGATTCATAGGCAGCTGTCATATCACCGCCGAGGCCGACTTCGACCATATCCGTAAAGCCCATGTCGATCAGACACTTCCGGATCGAATACATATCGATATTCTCACCGAACTGGCCTTCCGTCGCCGGAGCGCACATCGCGTAGACTTCTTTGCCGTCTTTGATATCACGAATGATCTGTGTAAGATACGATTTGGTTCCGATCGCACCGAACGGACAGGAATGTACGCACTGACCGCACTGGATGCATTTTTCTTCATTGATAACGCAGATTCCGTAATCATCGTATGTGATGGCGCCGACCGGGCAGGCTTTCTTACACGGACGCTCCAGATGAACGATGGCATTATACGGGCAGGCATTCGCGCAGCGTCCGCACTCTTTACACTTGGTTGGATCGATATGCGAACGATGGGTGCCGATCGTTACGGCGCCGAACGGACACGCGTTCAGGCAGGCCTGACCCATACATTTACGACAGTTGTCGGTAACTGTATAGGAGGAGATCGGACACTCCTCACATGCCGGATTCAATACCTGGATCTGGCTTGAGGAAACACGATCCGGTGTCGGCGTTTTTCCCTGGGCAAGCCGGATACGCTGCTTTACAAGTTCTCTGTCCTTGTAAACACAGCATCGATACTGTGCAAGAGGACCGGGACACAGGTCGTAGATCAGTTTTTCTTTACCCTCTTCGTTGAGATTCCCTTCCCATTCAAGTCTCGCAACTTCCTCGAAAATTTTGTGCTTCAGTGCCAGTAAGCTTGCGTCATTTGTGATCATTCAGATTCTCCTCCTATTGGTATATTCCGACAGAAATCAAACAAATTGCTATCATGTGATGTAAAAACAAGCGGACGGTGTTCCTGCATCTCAAGGATGAAGGAAAGTGCCGCGGCTCGATTTTTCTCATCAAGTCCCGTAAAGGGTTCGTCCAGTGTAATGAGTTCGGAAGGCGCTGCCATTGCGCGCAATATGCTCACTCTTCTCTTCATACCGCCGGAATATTCCGCAACGGGACGATCCGTATCTTCACCGGGAAGAAGCCTTGCGAGAAGTTTCCGGATCTCTCCGGCTTTCATAGATGGATTTACGATCCGGATATTGTCGAAAGCGGATAACTCTTCCACGAGTCTGTCCTCTTGAAAAACCGCGCTCATACGCTCCGGACGCCCGCTTATGCTGCCCGCATCAGGTTTTTCCAGACCGAGGATCAGGCGAAGCACGGTGGTCTTGCCGATGCCTGACGGACCGGTAAGGCAATAACAGCCATCCGTATCGATCCTCATGGAAAAGTCTGTAAGAACTTTCTTTTCCCCAAAACTTTTCGTGATGTGTTCCAAAAGCATATTCATGACCGCACCGCCTTTTTGAAGAAATGCAGAAAGATCTTTTCGAAGCCCCAGGACAGAAGGACGATGGCTGCCGTCCAGGCAAAGAGCCGTCCGGTATCGAGATTGATCTTGGCGCGATACATGCCGTTTCCGATCGACAGCAGCGGCTGTCCGATCACTTCGGCAGCAACGCCGCTTTTCCAGCACATTCCCAGTGCGATCTCCAAAGCTCCCGTCAGAGAATGCTTCAGATCAGGCAGATATATGTATCGGAACTTTCGTAGTCCGCGGATATGGAATACATGAGCCATCTCGAGCATTTTCGGATCAACGGATGCAAGGCCTGCCAGTGTGTTGAAGTAAAGAACAGGCAGAACAACAAGCATGGAGATCCAGAATGCCAGTAGATTGTTTCCTGCCCAGATCAGAATCAGAATAACAAAGCTGACGACCGGTATACTCTTCAGAACGCGGACCGCGGGATCAATAAATTCTTTGACCGGCACATACGCATAGGCTGCCGATGCCAGAAGAAGTCCCGCTGCCGTACCGCCCGCAAAGCCGCCGCCGATGCGGAGAAAACTCTGCAGGATCGATACCCAGAATTCCGCAGTAGCTGTCATTCGTATCAGGGTTACGATCGTCTCGAAAGGTCCGACAAGCACGATACTGTTATCGACTGCTGCTGCGATCAGCTGCCATAGGGCGATCCATATGGCAGCGACCAGTATTTTCTTTTTCATAGACTGTATGATTCCCGGGAGCTACGGAGATCCTGCTCCGTTGTTTCCGGGCAATAAGTAAATATTACGATCAACCGAGATAATAGAAATCATCTCCCGGAAGTGCTCCGCCGACAGATTTCGGATCTGCTGTAAAGAGGACATTGAGATAACCGGAAAGAGATGTCTTCATCTCCTCTCCTGTCACGATCGCGATATTGCAATATGGAAGTGCCTTCTGCGCGATCGGGGCCTTCTCGATAATGCCGTACTGAGCAACCAGAGCCGCGGTTCCTTCTACATCAGAGGATGCTTTTTCCACACTCTCTGCTTTTTCGGAGAGATACAGATCTACTGCCGCTTTATTGGCATCAAGGAATTCATTTCTTACTACGGTAACGCCTGTCACAAGTTTCGAACCGTCCGCGGTAACCGCATCCCACTCATCGGTAAGAGAAAAGGCAGTATGCAGGGCTTCATTCTGTGCTTCCGCAACGGTAACGAAAGGCTGCGGCAGAACAGCGATCGCGTTCGGATCTTCTGCAAGAACGGCTGCTACTTCGGTTGCCTCCGAGCGGAACTCGAGTGTACAGTCGGTAATCCCGTTCTGCTGAAGGAGGTAATTCATTACGTACTCCGGGGAAGCTCCCTGGCCCGTCGTATAGACGGTCTTGCCGGAAAGATCCGCAACGGAAGTGACAGAGGTATCACCTGTTACGCAGTACAGAACACCGAGTGTATTGATATCGATAACGCTGATGCCGCCTTCGGTCTTGTTATAGAGAACTGCCGCAAGGTTCGCGGGGATAAGAGCAATATCGAGATCTCCCTTTACGAAAGAAGCCGCAATGGCATCCGGCTGTGTTTCCATGGTGAATTCATAGCTGCCTTTGGCATTTCCAGCTTCGGATTCACTTCTTAAGTTCACAAGTCCCATCGAAGTCGGTCCCTGAAGAGAGCCTACGCGTACAAGGACGTTTTCATTATTTTCTTCGGTAGAAGCTGCTGTCTCAGCAGAGGAAGAAGATACGGAAGCTTCTGTCTCTTCAACGGAAGAAGCTGCAGAGGATGCTTCGGCCACTGCTTCCGATGTGGAAGCCTGAGAGGCGGAAGAACTCTGTGCGGAAGATGCGTTTCCGGTACTGCCGCAGCCCGCAAGTGCGAAGACCATCGCGGCACCAAGAAGTGAAGTGATCATTTTTTTTGATTTCATGATTCGTTCCTTTCTATGGATGGACTGTTAATTTTTTGGCTAAAATATTGCGCAAGAAACCCCATCTTTCCTAAAATATACTATTTTTCGAAATGAGTAGCAACTATTGTTTTGGACGGAATACAAAAAGAAATCCGAGGTTGTCGGTCTGCCTTGAAAATGGTACACTGTTTTTGATTTATTCGGAGGTGACTAATATGAAATTCTATTACCCGGCAGTAATTACCGAAAATGAAAACGGTACGTATCATGCGGATTTTCCCGATCTTGCTCTTTGTGAGGCAGACGGTGATTCGATGGATGAAGTTCTGGAGAAATCCATTGAAGCCATGTATACCTGGATCGATTCCGAACTTCACGAAGACGACCCGAAGCTTCCGGCGGCTACCGATCGTGCCGATCTCGAGGAAGGTCTCAAAGCCGGACAGTGCGTTCGTCAGATCCTCGTCAATTACAAGATGATGGAGGGATGGGAGGAGTAAATATTTACTCGCGCCTGTCTCCGCTCGCCATATAGAGAAGCGCGTTGCAGATGCAGGCGGCGATATTACTTCCGCCCTTTCTTCCACGGGCGACGATATAAGGAACAGGATCCGTCATGATCAGTTCCTTGGATTGTACGACATTGACAAAACCGACCGGAACACCGATGACAAGTACCGGAGACGTTTTTCCCGCCTGAATCAGTTCATGGAGGCGGATCAACGCCGTCGGTGCGTTTCCGATGGCGTAAATGAGCGGCTTGTTCAGTGCTGCGGCATGCTCCATGCTGACCACAGCTCTGGTAACGCCCCGCTCTTTCGCTTCATGCGCCACATCCTCATCGGACATAAAGCAATAAACTTCGCCGCCGAAGCGGCCGAGAACTTTCTTGTTGATGCCGGCACGAGCCATCTGCGTATCGGTGACGATGGACGCGCCGTTTTTGATCGCGCAGAGAGCAGCTTCTGTCGCGCCGTCGGAAAACACAAGATTATCCGCGTATTCAAAATCAGCGCTCGTATGAATACAGCGCTTTACGATCAATTCCGTATCAGGTGTAAGAAGCGCATTCTTCTCTCCCAGTTCTTCCGTGATGATCTCAAAACTTCTCTTCTCGATATCCTGTGGTTTTACCTGTTCCATTTTTTTCAAAACCTTTCCCTTTATTCACACACCGGCATCAAGGATCGAATAGACGGCCGGTATATCCATATGTGTGCGGAGCGCATCCGCGAGAATGTCATATTGGCTGTTCTTGAACTCTTCATAGGAGACGGTGGAGAGATCTTCTTCGCTGATCCCCTTTCTTTCGGCAAGCGCGCGGATCAGGCCGTTTCTTGTTTCTGTATTTTCGAAGATTCCGTGCACATAGGTGCCGTAGACGCTGTCCGTTTGCAGACCGTCCGCATGCACTTCGCCGTCAGATGCATTCCGGTTTACGATATCGGTTAAAGCAGCCGCTTTTTCAGATTTCCCTGCCGCGGCCGGTTCCGACTGTCCCATGTGGATCTCGTAGCCCTCCACAGGCATTCCGGAAAGGCCCGACAGTACACCCGGCACCTTGCGGAAGCACCCCGAGACCCTTGTGCGGCTCTTCTCTTCCGCAAAAACCGTCTTCATCGGAAGAAGACCGATGCCCTTCATCGAGCCGTTTTCTTCCGCGCCGACAGGATCAAAAATTTCCTCTCCCAGCATCTGATATCCGCCGCAGATCCCGAAAATGATCGTACCGGCAGCGGCCAGCTTCCGGATCTGTGCTTCCAATCCGCTCTCTCTGAGCCATTTCAGATCGCCCATTGTATTCTTGGTTCCGGGGAGAATAATAAGGTCCGGGGTACCGAGGTCGCTTACCCGGCTGCAATAGCGAAGAGAAACGCCGGGAATATTTTCCAGCGGGTTGAAATCCGTAAAATTGGAGATGCGCGGAAGCCGGATGACAGCAAGATCGATCAAATCCGCGCTCCGTTTCTCCGTAAGCCTTGTGCTGAGGCTGTCCTCGTCATCTACCTGAATAGACAGATACGGCGTGACACCGACGACAGGGATACCCGTCATCTCCTCCAGCATCCGTGTGCCCGGATCTAGGATCGTCTTGTCCCCACGGAACTTGTTGATGATCATGCCCTTTACCATTTCCCGCTCATCGGGATCCAGAAGAGCGATCGTCCCGTACAGCTGGGCAAAAACGCCTCCTCTGTCGATGTCTCCCGCAAGCAGAACGGGCGCCTTTGCGAGCCTTGCCATTCCCATGTTAACGAAGCAGTCGTCATTCTTCAAATTGATCTCTGCCGGACTTCCGGCTCCTTCGATCACGATGATGTCATTTTCGGCTGCGAGAGTTTCATACGCTTTCATGACGTCGGGAATCAGTTTTTTCTTATAGGCGAAATATTCTCTGGCAGGC
>JAXJTA010000264.1:0-4740 GCA_036309825.1 Eubacterium sp.
ATTCATAATGCTCGAAAAAATGAAGCAGATCATCGCTGATCAGGTCTGCATGAAACCGGAAGATATCACGGAGACAAGCCGCTTCAAGGAGGATCTCAATGCCGATTCCCTTGATCTGTTCGATCTTCTCACCACATTGGAGGAAGAATACGAGATCGAGATCCCGGCAGAGGATATGGAAAAACTGAAGACAGTCGGGGATGTCATCGAGTATCTGCACGGTATCGGTATTGACGGCTGAACAACATGAGCTTTTCACGGGCAGTCAGACAGAGATGGGGGTCTCTGGCTGATTGCCGTTATTATTTAAGGACAAGTACATAGAAGGAATTTCATCTGCGGTATGCTTTGCGGTCCGGACGATCGGCCGGACGGAAAGGAGAAGGCTATATGAGTATCGGATATCTGAAGAGTATTCTGGAGAATGCGTCTGGTATCGCCGTTCTGCTGGGAAGAGCACCTGCAAAAGAGCAGGGCTGTGATATCTACAAAGAAGATTTCAGCTATGATGTGGAGATGAAATACGGACGTTCACCGGGGGAGATCACTACGACGACGTTTTTTAATAACAGACCGGAGGAGTTCTACGATTTCTACCGGGAGGCACTGTTGAAGCGCCGTGGAGAACCGGACGCCGTCAACTTCGCGCTGAAGAAGATGGAAGACGACGGGAAACTGCTCGGCATTGTGACCCGCGGTTACTTTGGCCTGTCCAAGAGAGCGGGCTGCAAGAATGTCGTCCCGCTTTACGGGGATATTGACGGAAATACCTGTCCGCACTGCGGCAGGCATTTTGACGCTGATTATATTCTCTCGCACACACCGATCCCTTACTGCGACGCGTGCGGTACGATGATCCACCCGGGAATTTCGCTTTCCGGAGAACTGATCGACAGCGGCCGCATGAATAAGGCGGTCGAGATCATTTCATCCGCCGACGTGCTCCTGGTGCTCGGCTGCGATCTGCAGTCACACCTCGGCTCGCTGGCAAAGTATTTTACAGGTGACAGAATCTGCCTTGTCAATAAAGTATCCAGTTACAATGATGAGGCGGCTGACTGTGTCTGCATCGGCAATGTTCAGGAGATCATGCGTCAGGCGTATCCGTTCTGACAGGCCGTTTTTCGCAGACGAATATATTAAGATCAGGAGAAAAACAAATGACCATGGTAAAGACAAGATTTGCACCGAGTCCGACAGGAAGAATGCATGTGGGAAACCTCCGGACCGCACTGTACAGCTATTTGATCGCAAAGCATGAGGGCGGTAATTTCATGCTGCGTATCGAGGATACCGACCAGGAGCGCTTCATGGAGGGAGCCATCGACATCATCAATCATACGCTGGCGGACACCGGCCTTGTTCACGATGAAGGCCCCGACAAGGACGGCGGTGTGGGTCCCTATGTACAGAGTGAGCGCTGCAGACAGGGCATCTATACGAAGTATGCCGAGAAGCTCGTTGAGCAGGGAGACGCGTATTACTGCTTCTGCACCAAGGAGCGTCTGGAATCATTGAGAAGGACCGTCGGCGGCAAGGAGATCTCTGCCTATGACAAGCATTGTCTGCACCTTTCGAAGGAGGAGATCCGGGCAAATCTCGAGGCGGGAAAACCGTATGTTATCCGTTTCAATATGCCTCTTGAGGGAACAACGACCTTCCATGATGAGATTTACGGAGATATCACAGTCAATAATGATGAGCTGGATGATCTGATCCTGATCAAGTCGGACGGCTTCCCGACCTACAACTTTGCCAATGTTATTGACGATCATCTGATGGGGATCACCCATGTGGTTCGCGGAAACGAGTATCTGTCTTCGACCCCGAAGTATAATCGCATCTACGAAGCGTTCGGCTGGGAGATTCCGAAATATATCCACTGTCCGCTGATCACAAACGAGGAAGGACAGAAGCTGAGCAAGCGTTCCGGACATTCCTCCTTCGAGGATCTGCTGGAGCAGGGCTTTGTTGCCGAAGCGATCGTGAATTATGTGGCGCTCCTCGGATGGAGCCCGGCAGGCGAGCAGGAGATCTTCTCTCTTCAGGAGCTTATCGAGATCTTCGATTATCATCATATTAATAAGTCACCGGCCGTCTTTGATATGACAAAGCTTAAATGGATGAACGGCGAATATATCAAGGCCATGGATGACGAGAAGTTCTATGGTATGGCGGAACCGTATCTGAAGAAATATCTGACCCGCGATCTGGATCTGAAGAAGATCGCCACCATGGTAAAAACCAGGATCGAGGTCCTTCCGGATATCGAGCAGCAGGTCGATTTCCTGAATGAAGTTCCGGAGTATGACGCGGAGATGTATGTTCACAAGAAATCCAAGAGCACGAAGGAGACCTCGCTGAAGATCCTCACCGATGTTCTTCCGCTGCTGGAGGCATGTGACGATTTCAATAACGATGCCCTTTTCACGATCCTCGGCGGATACGCGAAAGAAAATGAATACAAAGTCAATACGGTGATGTGGCCGCTTCGTACCGCCGTTTCGGGCAAGCAGGCAACGCCGGCAGGCGCTACCGGCATCATGGAGGTACTGGGTAAGGAAGAGTCGATCAGCCGTATCAGAAAGGCAATTGAGAAACTCAGCTAATGCATTATAACGAAGCACAGGAAAGAGCGATCCGGCATACAGACGGGCCGATGCTTGTGCTGGCAGGCCCCGGCTCCGGCAAGACTGCCGTGATCACGGGGCGGACCCTCAGACTGATCCGTGACGGAATCTCTCCTTCATCTATACTGGTGGTGACCTTTACCAAGGCCGCCGCCACGGAAATGAAGGGGAGATTTTTGAAAATGGCGGGAACAGCTTCGACGGCAGTACAGTTCGGAACGTTCCACGGCGTTTATTACGGGATCCTGCGAAGTACCGGCCGTGTCTACAGCGGCAGCGTTCTTCCGGAAGGGCAGAAAATTGCGCTTCTTAAGGAAATCCTGAACCATCTCTATCCGGGGGCGGAGCAGGAGGCGGACCTGCCGTCTCAGACAGCCAGAGAGATCAGCCAGTTCAAAGGAAGCAGAGCCGATATCCGGCATTTTTATTCGGCGGTCCTTCCGCAGGATATATTCCGGAAGGTCCTTGAGACCTATGAGAGCTGGAAAGAAGAAAACAACAAAATAGATTTCGATGATATTATCACGCGCTGCTACGAGCTTTTTCTCGATCGGCCCGATGTGCTGGAAAAGTGGAGAGAGCGTTTCCGTTACCTTCTCCTCGACGAGTTCCAGGATATCAGTCCTCTGCAGTACGAGATCATCAAACTGCTTGCGGCGCCGCGCAATAATCTCTTCATAGTCGGTGACGATGACCAGTCTATCTATCGTTTCCGCGGAGCGAACCCCGATCTGATGCTGAACTTCCCGAAGGATTATCCGGATGCGGCGGTCGTGGCACTCTCGGAGAATTATCGCAGCACGCCGCAGATCCTGGAGGCATCCGGCAGGCTGATCGCTAAGAATAAAAAGCGTTTCGCAAAAACGATCGAAGCAGCCAGAGAGAACGGTCCCGAACCGGAGTTTGAACTTTTCAAAAATCCGCGTGAGGAATGTATCCGTCTGGCCGAGGATATACGGAAGCGGCATAACGCGGGACTTTCCTATAACGAGATCGCGGTACTGGTCCGCACCAATATGGGGTGCCGTGAGGCCGTCGAGCAGATGATGGCTTATCAGATCCCCTTCCGGATGGGAGATACGGTGCCTTGCGTCTTCGATCACTGGATAGCGAACGATGTCATGGCCTATATGGATCTCGGTCACGGAAGCCGGCGAAGAGCGGACTTTCTGCAGATCTACAACCGGCCGAACCGGTATTTCTCCCGGGAGGCATTTATGGATGCGGAAGTTACCTTTGAATCGCTGTATATTTATTACGAGGATCGTGACTGGATGGTCCGCCGTGTGGAACAGCTGGAAAATGATCTCCGCGTGATCGGGCATCTGTCGCCTTACGGCGCGCTCCATTATATCCGCCGGGAAGTCGGCTATGAGACTTATCTCAGAGAATATGCGAATGCCCGCAATATTCCCGAGGAGGATCTTCTGCAGATCCTCGATGAGCTTACCGAGAGCGCTCGGAATTACAAAACCTACGAAGAATGGCTGGATTATATCGAGGAGTACAGACAAAAGCTGCAGGAGCCGAAAAAACGGGATGCGGAGACGGACGGCGTGATGATCTCCACTCTGCATGCCGCCAAGGGGATGGAGTATGATACCGTCTACATTCTGGATGTCAATGAAGGGATGATCCCGTTTCATAAGGCGGTTCTGGAAGCGGATCTCGAAGAGGAACGGCGGATGCTTTACGTGGGAATGACGCGCGCAAAGAATTACCTGAAGCTTAGTGCCGTCAAAGAGAAGTATGATAAAAAAACGGATCTTTCCCGTTTTATCGGGGATATTTTTCCCGGAGGAAAAGCATGAAGACAGAGGAAAGAAGTAAGGGCAGGGGACCGCTCACATGCCGGCAGGCGGAAAATATGATGCAGGATTATCTGGATGACAAGCTGGATGACAAAGAGTTTGCGGCTTTCCTGGCTCATATCCGCAGCTGCACGCATTGCTATGATGAACTGGAGACAAATTTCATGGTCCATCGTACGATCCAGGTTCTGAATCAGGAGGAAGACCTGCCGGATTCCTATAATCTGAGGCCGCTTCTCGAGAAAGATCTGGAGCAGAGAAGGACCGATATGATCCGGGAAAGAAGGATCACCGTGATC
>JAXJTA010000265.1:0-1480 GCA_036309825.1 Eubacterium sp.
CACCTGCCCGTCCGAGTGTTTCGTCAACGCTGTCGGCCATGGCCTGTACCTGGCTGCGGTTCGTTCCGCTGGCAATAATAAAATAATCGGCAAGGCTGGAAACCTTCTCGATATTGATGATTTTTACATCTACGGCTTTTTTCTCTTCAAGTGCCGATACGGCAAGTGCTGCCATCTCTTTTGGATTCATTCTTCCATACTCTCCTTTTCGGTACGTGCTGCATAAAGTGTTCCGCTGTCTGTCAGGTCTCTGTAATATTCATAGGCGGAAACGGTCATGGTGTCCATGGATTTTGGATTTTCGCTAAGGTAATCAACGGTATCCCGCAGGATCAGATACATGCAGATATCGAGATCTTCGAAGGCCGCCCGCCGGATCAGTTCCAGATTCGGCGCCTTGTCGCGGTTCGGTTCGATATAATCCGAGATAAAAGTGATCTTCTCCAGAAGGGTCATAGCCGGTTTGCCGGTCGTATGCCAGGTAATGGCATCGAGGATCTCCCGATCATCGATATCGTACTTCTTCTGTGCCAGGTAGGCGCCGAGCTTTGCGTGAAGAAGAACGGGATGTTCCAGTTCAAACTCGGTAACAGAGATCTTTTTTGTCTTGCACAGGTCGATCTTCTCGGAATTGGGAATACACTTGGCACAATCGTGCAATAGGCCCGCAAGCCGTGCTTTTCGAAGATCACCGCCGTGTGCCATGGCCAGTGCGCAGGCGGTATAGGTAACGCCCATCGTATGGCGATAGCGGTTTTCCGTGAGATCCTTGCTCAGCTTTGCTTCAATACTGCTCCATTCGGATTTTGCTTTCAAATTTTGTCTGCCTCCGTACCTTCGTAAATATGATTTTCGGAGATGTATGCAAGAACCGGGTCAAGAACATAGTACTTGACAGATTCATGCTCCGAAATCATGCGGCGAAGGTTTTTGCTGGAAATATCAAGGTTCGGTGTGTCCAATTTGTAAAAACGGTCTCCGAACTGTTCTCTTCTGCGTTCGAGAAGTTCATCAAAAACAGCGGGATCGGTCTGATTGCGTGTGGCTACAATGATCCTTGCCGCGTCAACGATGCGCTGCGGCTTCATCCAGGTGTCGAAGTCCACAAGCGAATCGGCGCCCATAATGAAGTAGTAGTCGGTATCCGGATGTTCCCTGTTCAGCGACTCAAGCGTGCGGTAGCTGTAGCTGTAACCGTCTTCGTTCATTTCCACGAGAGATAATTGAAAGGACGGATTGGATGCGATAGCCAGCCGGACCATTTCAACGCGCTGCTCATCACTTGCTCTGCCTGCCCGGTTGCGTTTGTGCGGCGGATTTCCCGCCGGCATGAACTGGATCGCGTCAAGACCGAACTGGTGCAGCGCCCGCTCACCGAGGATCAGGTGGCCGATATGGATCGGATCGAAGGTCCCGCCCATAATTCCGATTTTTTTACGGGAGGATAATCTTTCGTTTGTCATCTTTTCCCTCTTTATAA
>JAXJTA010000266.1:0-2045 GCA_036309825.1 Eubacterium sp.
TGACGGAGAGGGGACTTGAACCCAAGAGCCCTGCGGGCTCCGGTTCAAGGTCTACGCTTCGCTCCGGTCGGCGCTAAGCGAACGTCCCCCGGACGTTCAGCGCCACTTTCCGCATAACAGCTAAGAAGCAGGTCGATACGACCTGCTTTTTTCATGTGTGACGGAGAGGGGACTTGAACCCAAGAGCCCTGCGGGCTCCGTTTCAAGGTCTGCGCTTCGCTCTTTTTATATTTTGACAAACATCGCTTTATATTCTACAATTATCCCGTTATGCGATCTTTCGCATAGCGGTCAATTTTGCTTAAGAGGTGAGTCGGTCGTGGCATATAAGAATAGCGGCGGAAAACAGAATAAATGGTATCTGTACGCGCTGACTGCTGCGGCTGCAGTCGGTACTGCGGTGGCGATCTATCAGCTGGAGAAGAAGCGCGCCGCGAAGAAACGTGCCGACTATGACAGGCTATGTGAGATCCGCCGTCTGCGGCGTGCACAGCAGAGCATGAAAGAACCGCCTCCCGAGGAAACGAGCGTTCCGCCTGAAGATTACGTTATACCGGAGGAAAGCGTTCATGCAGAGAACAGCAACGAGTCACCTCCCGTAGAAACAAAACTTTCACTTGTAGAACCCGGCGTTCCTGAATCGATCGAACCTGCAGGGGAGAACGGGCCGCAGGAAGAAGACACGGACTCCTGGCTGGAAGAAGAATTGTCGAAACGTGCCGCGGAAGTTAAGGATCTGAATGATCCGGATACCGGCGATGTGCCGCGGTTCCGCATTGAGATTCCTCCCGAAAAGAAGGAGGAAAAGGAAGAGAAGAGACCTCAGCCGGTTCGTCAGGAGATCCCCGAATTGAAGGATACGCGATCGGGCACTGAGATTCTGATGGAAAGAGTTTCGAAGACGAAAGCATGGCTTGTCGAGAAGGACGATGATGGTATCGAACGGAAGCATTCCGTATCGATCGTTCTGACTAATATGCCCGAGGACGTTGAGAATGACGATATGTATGACGAAGAAGAATTCGTCTCCGAGGAGGATGACGTTTTTGCTTCGCCAAACGGTAGCGAAGAAGATGAGGGCAGTCTCATCGGTGAATTGGAAGCCGTGCTCTTTGCGATGGGAGAGCCGCTCGGCACCGCAAGGCTTGCCGACGCGATACAGAAGTCGAAGGAGGAGACGGAAAAACTTCTCCGTAAGCTGAAGGACAGCTACAACGATCCGGAATCCGGCATTCGTCTGATGGATCTGGAAGGATCCTGGCAGCTCTGCACAAAGGAGCAGTACTTTGAGAAATTAAAGGAGTTCGGCAGCGAGGGCGAGAAGCCGCAGCTGACGGATGTTGTCATGGAAACGCTTTCCATCATTGCCTGCAAGCAGCCGGTGACGAGATCTCAGATCGAGAAGATACGCGGTGTAAGCTGTGAACATGCGGTGTCGAAGCTTCTTGATTATGAACTGATCGAGGAGAAGGGCAGGCTGGAGATTCCGGGAAAGCCGATCATACTCGGAACGACCGATAAGTTTCTCCGTTACTTCGGCATGGAATCGATCAGCGAGCTTCCGGTCCTTGATCCGGTGCAGATCGAAGACTTCAAGATGGAAGCGGAAGCAGAGGTCCGCAAGGCCGATAATGTTGCCGATGTCTGAGCAAGTGTTTTCGGATCATTTATAAAAAGAAGATCACGTAGCGCCGGAAATAGCGTTCCGTGATCTTTTTTGGCGTCATTTTCAGAAAAAACAAAAAAGTCAGAAATAAAAAAGGATTTAAGGGATAAGATGCCGTATATATAGATTAGACAGTATTACCATCAGTGGTAAACGGCAGCGTTTTTGTCGTCGCCACATGTGACGGATGGAGGTGTCTTATGACCATCAGGGAAAATATAGAACAAAATGAGCTTCAGAACCTGAGTCCCTTTGCTGCGGCAAGTGTCCGCACGCGCGGACGAGAGCTGTTCGAAGAGCCCTGTGATGTACGTACCGAATTCATGCGTGACCGTGACAGGATCCTTCATTCGAAAGCTTTCCGCCGGTTAAAGGATAA
>JAXJTA010000267.1:0-2522 GCA_036309825.1 Eubacterium sp.
ATGCTTTATTTTGACATAAAGCTGGCCGATGAGGAAGCACACAAGGAATGGACGGGTGTATCGAATCAGCAGATTCTCAAAAATCTCACGGCGCTCTGTGAACACGGACATGCCAACAAAATCACGATTCGCGTGCCGTGTATTCCGGATGTAAACGATACGCAGGAATCGATTCGGGCCATCGCACTGTGTGCAAAACAATGCGGTGCAAAACAGATCCAGCTCTTGCCCTATAACCCAATGGCGGGTGAAAAATACAAATGGATCGGTGCGGATTTTACGCTTTCCGACCGCACACCACGGGATAAAGCGTATTACGATCAGCTCAACGACGTGGCCGCGGAATGCGGACTCACCGTCCTGCGGGACTGAATGAGACAAAAGAAAGGGAGAACGCCATGGAATGCACAATGAACGAAGCCAGAACCAATCTTCAGCTGCGAACGATGACGGACAAAATCCAGCTGCACTTTGATACGCTGACACGCCGTATGCATCAAAAACAGCGCATGTGGGGTGGTAACCTTTCGGTTATCACCGAGGAAAGCGCAAAACGCAGCGCCGTTATCCGCCGCTCGCTTTCATTTGAAAAACTGTTGAAAGAAATGCCGATCAAGATCGAGCCCTATGATCTCATTGTCGGCAGCTGCACGATCGATGACACGGTTGTCCGCTGTGCTTTGCCGATGTATATCTTAACCGAAGAGCTGGGCCTGTGCTCGATTCAGATGTCGCACAAATGCCCGGACTATGACACCTTGCTGAAGAAAGGTCTGCGCCAGCTGATCAATGAGATCAAGGCAAAACGCGCCGAGGCAGAAGCCGAAGCTTGGGAAGATGTCCGCCGGACGAAACTCGATTTTATCGAGGCATGCGTTCGCGAAGGTGAAGCGGTTATCGCATTGGCACATCGCTATGCTGATCTTGCCGAAGAAATGGCCAAAACCGAAGAAAACGAAAAGCAGAAGGCATTCTTAAATAAAGTTGTAGCGGTATGCCGCCGTGTTCCGGAGTTTCCGGCAACAGGCCTGCACGAAGCGATTCAGTCGGTATGGTTTTATAACCACGCGATGACGAAAGCCTATTCGAATATCTCGATCGGTCGTCTGGATCGCATTTTGAACCCGTATTTTGAGATGGACCGCCAGCGCGGCACGATCACATTGGAAGAAGCGCAGGAGCTGATCGACAGCTTTGCACTGCACACGAACGACCGTGCACAGCTCGATCCGGAGAAATACTATATAAAAGACCAGAAAGAGCTGCCGGGTGCGCCGCAGCAGTGCCGCATTGGCGAAGGCTTCGGCTTCTCCACCAAGCTGGAGACGGATCAGGCGGACGCGATCAACCACTGGGGTCAGAACATCCTGATCAGCGGTATGAATGCGGACGGATCGGATGCAACGAACACGCTCACCTATCTGTTCTTGAACGCGCACGAAAAATTCCAGATGACCAGCCCGGTTCTCACCGTGCGCATGCATAAAGGCACCCCGCCGGAACTCTTGCACCGCGCGGCAGAAGTGCTCAAAAACGGCGGCGGTATGCCGTATATCAACAACGACGATACCATTGTCGGCGCGTATGAAAAACTCGGTGTCCCGCGGGAAGACGGCGTGCGCTATGCAAACTCCAACTGCTGGGAAACGCTGCTGCAGGGTATGAGCAACCAGGAGATGATCCGTGGTTTCAACTTCCTCTATTTCTTAGAGTTGGCGCTCAACCGCGGCGAACCGTTCCACTATCGCGAGGATCTCAAGAAAGCGAAACCGGCCGACCGCAACGATCCGACGACCTTCTCCTCAAACTACTGTGTCGGCTATAACATCGTGGACGGTGTGGACACCGGCGATCCGGCAAAATTCGAGACCTTCGAACAGCTCATGTACGCATGGAAGCTACAGCTCGACACGATCATGAGCAAGGCCATGGAATACACCTATCGTGAGATCAAATCCTACGGCACACACGGTCCTCTTGATGCAAAACCGATCATCTCGCTGCTCATGGATAACTGCATCGACCGTATCACTGACCTGACCCATGGCGGTGCAAAATACATTCTGTGGCATCTGATGGGTGAAGCCGTTGCCAATGCAGCGGATGCCTGTGCGGCGATCAAGAAGTTCGTTTATGAAGAAAAACTGCTCTCACTCACCGATATGATCACGGTACTCAAGAATAACTTTGCAGGTGAAGAAGGCGAAAAACTGCGCCTGAAGCTCATCTATGAAGCGCCAAAATTCGGCAACGACGACGATTATGTCGATTCGATTGCCAAAGAGATGGTGGACTATTTCCTTGAGAGGGCCAAATTCCACGGCGACAAATACCCGGACGACTTTGTGTTCTCGCCATGTATCGGTACATATTCCTGGATCATCTCCATCGGCAAGAAGATCGGCGCATCGGCGGACGGACGCAACGCACGCGATCCAATCGCGGCAAACCTTTCGCCGGTTCCGGGACGCGATGTTTCCGGTCCGACGGCAGCGATCCGCTCGTACCTCAAGATGAACGTA
>JAXJTA010000268.1:0-1933 GCA_036309825.1 Eubacterium sp.
ACTGCCTTCATCTTGCCTTCTTTGGCAACTTTGCGCACTCTGACATCTGTTATGTTCATAAATACCCCTTTCCCGTGTTCACTTTACCCGTTATCTATCAGATCACGTGCCTTTCTTTTGCTCGATGATGATCTTAACGCCATCCTCGCCGTGGTAAACCGCATCTGCCTTGATATAGCTTCGGCTTTCTACGATACAGTTCTCAATCGTCGTATTGTTACCTATAAATACATCGTTAAGAATTATCGAGTTCCTGATGATGCAACCCTTTCCGACATAGACTTTCTTGAAGAGGATAGAATTTTCAACGACTCCATCCACTATGCTTCCCGCCGCAACAAGACTGTTTTTTACAGAGCTGCCGGAGAAGAACTTCGCCGGAGGATTGTCATCCATTTTTGAATATACACCCGGATACTGACGGAAGAAGTAATCGCGCACTTCGGGTTTGAGGAAATCCATATTCGTGCGAAAATACGATTCTACTGTAGCGATATTGCTCCAGTAAGTATTCATCCTGTAGCCATATATTTTCTTTGTGTCTTTGTACCGTATTAAAATATCTCTTACGAAGTCTGTTCTCCCTTCCCTCGCACATTGTTCGAGCAGCCGGATCAGGAGTCTCCTCCTGAGAATATAGATGCCCGCCGAAATGGTCGTGGACTCGGAGAATGTTGGTTTTTCATCAAACGCACGGATCCTGGAATCCTCATCCAGCGTAAGGACACCGAATCGACTGATCTCGTCGTTCGTACACTCTGTACAGACGACGGTCACATCGGCTCCCTTTTCTGCGTGATAATCCATCACCTTATCGAAATCCAGCTTATATATACAGTCCCCTGAGGCAATCACAACGTACTGTTCACGGCTGTTCCTCAGGAATGACAGGTTTTGATACAGGGCATCCGCGGTACCTTTGTACCACCAGCTGTCACCTGTAACTGCGGGAGGATAAATGAAAAGCCCTCCCTGCTTCCTTCCGAAATTCCACCACTTGGAAGATCCAAGATGCTCATTCAGCGATCTGGCATTGTACTGTGTCAGCACAGCCACTTTCTGAATGCCGGAATTCGTCATATTGGATAATGCAAAATCGATGCTTCGATAACAGCCGGCAACGGGCATTGCCGCGACCGTTCTCCGGTCCGCCAGCTCTCTCATCTTTTTGCTGTTCCCACCTGCGAGAATGATTCCAATCGCTCTCACGCCTTATCACCTTCTTTCTCCCGGTGACCGGCTAAGATCACATGTCCGCTCTGAAGCTTTCCGTCCGGATAATCCGAAAGATCGGTCCGGCCGGTAACTGCTGCGTTCTTTCCGATTATCACTCCGGCAGGTATTCGGGCTCCTGCACCGATTACACTTGTCTCAGCGTTGTAGACGGCCGGGTCATATACGTTGTCCGCGTATTCACCGGCTCCGATCACTACGTGATCCCCTATGCAAACGCCTTCAGCAACTACTGTTTTGTCGATTTGAGCCTCCTTTCCAATGAAAGATTCCTGCATGATGATCGAGTCTCTGACACAGGCGCCCTCACTGATGATCACGCCGGGTCCGATGACCGAATTCTGCACTTTCCCGTTGATTTCAGAGCCCTCGCCGACAATACTTTTCTCGATGCTGCCCTGTCCGGAAATACATACCGGCGCAGTATGCTCGCCTCTGGTATATATTTTCCAGAAACCTTCGTAAAGGTTCAAATCGGGATTTGTCTCGATCAGATCCATGTTGGCTTTTCGGTATTGCTCAATGCTGCCGACTTCTTTCCAGTAACCGCTGAACTCATATGCGCTGATGCACCTGCCTTCGGCAAGACAATACGGGATGATATCCTTCCCAAAGTCGAGGTTCTTCTTTTCTCCCAGCTCTCTGAGCGCTGATTTCAGCACTTTGCCGTTGAAAATGTAAACCCCCAGGTCCGCCATAG
>JAXJTA010000269.1:0-6238 GCA_036309825.1 Eubacterium sp.
ATCGATCACCGAGGAGTTCGCGGCGGGAATGGCTGCCATTCCGGAACTCTGTCCGCATTTCCATCTGTCGATGCAGAGCGGATGCACAGAGACCTTAAAGCGCATGAACCGCAAATATACGGCCGCGGAATTCCGCGAGAAGGCAGCTCTTCTCCGCAGATATTTTGAACATCCGGGTCTCACGACCGATATCATCGTCGGCTTTCCGGGCGAGACGGAGGAAGAGTTCGAGGAGAGCCGGCGATTTACGGAGGAGATCTCTTTCTTCGAGACGCACGTTTTTCCGTATTCCAGAAGAAACGGCACGGTCGCTGCCAAATTGCCGGATCAGGTCGATGAAGCGGTGAAGAAGCAGAGAAGCGCCGTCTTGCGAGCGCTGGATGCGACGAAGCGGATCGACTTCCTGACCTGGTATATCGGACGCCCGACGGAGGTCCTCTTCGAGGAACAGACAGAGGTGGACGGCGAGGTCTACTGGATGGGACATGGCCGCGAATATGTGAAGGTATTGATGAAATCGGAGGAGGATCTGGCCAACCGGATCCTGACCGTTGTGCCGGCTAAGATCATCGGCGGCGATTTCCTTCTGGGAGCGCAGGGGTAAAAACTTGCTATTTATGCCGGTTTAGTTTAAAATAGATTAACTAAGGGGACAGCAGCGAAAACTGTACGACACTAATTATAACAAAAGGATGTGATAGAAATGGCAGATTTAGGAAATACACAATACTTTCGGGTGAACCCGGAAAACGAAGTCTCGGTCAAGAAAGTCCTGGACGTGGTGTATCATGCCATGACTGAGAAGGGATACAATCCGGTGAATCAGATCGTCGGCTACATCATGTCGGGCGATCCGACCTATATCACCAGCCATAACGGCGCGCGCAGCAAGATCATGAAGGTTGAGCGCGATGAACTGGTTGAGGAACTTCTCAGGGAGTATATCAAGAACGAGTGCTGGAAGAACGCTGACTGATGGGCAGAATACTGGGACTTGATTACGGAGCCAGAACGGTCGGAGTGGCCGTCAGCGACGGGCTCGGACTTACGGCGCAGGGGATCGAAATTATTCGCCGTGAGCAGGAGACCAAACTTCGAAAAACGCTGGCCCGGATCGAAGAACTATGCCGTCAGTACAACGTAGAGAAGATCGTACTCGGCCTGCCGCTGCACCTGAACGGTGACGCGGGTATCCGTGCGGAAAAATCCGCCGGCTTCAAGGAGAAGCTGGAGAAGAGGACGGGACTGGAAGTCATTCTCTGCGATGAGAGACTGACCACGGTCATGGCTTATGAGACGATGGACACTTTGGGCATTCGAGACAGAGCATCCCGAAAGAAGCTTGTAGACGAGATTGCCGCGGTTTTTATCCTGCAGGATTACCTGAATCAGGAGTATGACAAGAAAAAACGCGAGGAACAGAACGTATGAACAAACAGGAAGTAGTTGTTTTTGAATCCGAAGACGGAGAAAAGATAGAGTTTTATGTAGAAGAAGAGACCAGGATCAACGGTACGGCGTACCTTCTGGTATCGGATTCTGACGACGAAGAAGAGGCAACTGCCTATATTCTCAAGGATCTGTCCGAAGACGGCGAGGAGGAAGCAAGATACGTGATCGTCGAAGACGAAACGGAAATGGATGCCGTGGCACGTGTTTTTGCCGAAATGCTCGAGGATACGGATATTCTCTGAGAAGTGATTTTACATACGATCGGAAAATTGAATTGAATATGGAGGTAAACTTTGAAAGGTAACAGCAAAGAAAGCAAGCTCAAGATCATTCCTCTGGGCGGCCTTGAAGAGATCGGCATGAACATTACTGCGTTCGAGTATGAGGACAGTATTGTCGTTGTCGACTGCGGTCTGGCCTTCCCGGATGACGATATGCTGGGAATCGATCTTGTAATACCGGACGTAACATATCTGAAGGACAACATCAGTAAGGTAAAGGGCTTTGTTATCACGCACGGGCACGAGGATCATATCGGAGCGCTGCCGTATATTCTCCGGGACATCAACGTGCCGATCTACGCGACGAAACTGACGATCGGCCTGATCGAGCGAAAGCTCGACGAGCATGATCTGCTTCGCACCACGCGCAGAAAAATCATCAAGTTCGGACAGTCGATCAATCTCGGCAAGTTCCGGATCGAATTTATCAAGACCAATCACAGTATCCAGGACGCGGCTGCGCTGGCGATCTATTCTCCGGCGGGCATTGTTGTGCATACGGGTGACTTCAAGGTCGATTACACACCGGTCTTCGGTGATCCGATCGATCTGCAGCGCTTTGCCGAGATCGGCAAGAAGGGCGTACTTGCCCTGATGTGCGACAGCACGAACGCGGAGCGCCAGGGGTTCACGATGTCGGAGAGAACGGTCGGCAAGACATTTGACAGCATCTTTGCCGAGCACAAGAAGCAGAGACTGATCATTGCCACATTCGCGTCGAATGTGGACCGTGTACAGCAGATCATCGATACGGCTGCCAGATACGGGCGGAAAGTCTGTGTCGAGGGACGAAGCATGGTCAATGTCATTGCCACCGCTTCGGAACTGGGATATCTGAATATTCCGGAGAATACGCTGATCGATATCAATCAGATGAAGAATTATACGGATGAGCAGATGGTTCTCGTAACAACGGGAAGCCAGGGCGAGTCGATGGCGGCTCTCTCCCGCATGGCTGCCTCCATCCACAAAAAGGTCCAGATCAAGCACGGCGATCTGATCGTCTTCAGTTCGCACCCGATCCCGGGTAACGAGAAGGCCGTTTCCAACGTCATCAACGAGCTCTGTCAGAAGGGCGCGGACGTTATCTTCCAGGATGTACACGTATCCGGACATGCCTGTCAGGAGGAGATCAAGCTGATCTATTCCCTGGTAAAACCGAAATACGCGATCCCGGTTCACGGCGAGTACCGTCATCTGAAGGCACAGGCGAACGTCGCGCTCGGCCTTGGCATTCCGAAGGAAAATATCATCATGCTCAAGTCCGGCAACGTACTCGAGCTGGATGAGAACAGCGCGGAGATCACGGGACAGGTCCAGACCGGTGAGGTCATGGTCGATGGTCTCGGTGTCGGCGATGTCGGCAATATCGTACTGCGTGACAGACAGCATCTGTCCGAAGAGGGAATCATCGTCGTTGTACTGACGCTGGAAAAACACGGAAATCAGCTTCTGGCAGGACCGGATATCGTATCCAGAGGTTTTGTCTATGTCAGAGAATCGGAAGACCTGATCGGAGAGGCAAAGATCGTTGTCGAAGAAGCACTCGATAACTGTCTCCGTCAGAATGTTACCGACTGGGGCAAGCTGAAGAATACGATCAAGGATTCACTGAGCAGCTTCGTATGGAAACGTACGCAGAGAAGTCCGATGATCCTTCCGATCATTATGGAGGCCTGATATGGATAGGGTAGCGGAGCAGGTACAAGCGCTCACCCGGGCCATGAAGGAATCCGAGGATTACCGGCGCTACGAGCGCCTGGAGCGGGAACTGGGCAGTGTCCCGGAACTGAAGACCAAGATCGACGAGTACCGGCTGGCGGTATATCATCTCCAGCAGTCGGGCTCGGATATTTATGACGAATCCGACAGCATGGCGAAAGCTTATGACATTCTGCAGACGGATCCGCTGGCCGTTGCCTATCTCGATGCGGAGAGTTCCGTGTGCCGCATGATCCAGCGTGTGATCGACAAAATCAGTGCGGACGTAACGGTAGACGTGCCGGAATAAGAGCAAGGAGTTTTTATGGCTGACAACAAGAAAAAGGGCGACCGCGGCTACAGCATGGCGGTCACCGGAGCAAAGGGTGTTCTTCGGATACTGATCGTCATCTGCCTGGTGATCGTACTGATCTTCCTGGGCAGAAAAACGTACGACATGGGTTATCAGGTATTTAACGAGACGCCGGTCGACAGCGGTGACGGACGGATCATCAAGGTCACGGTGACCGATGATATGTCGGTCTACAAGATCGGCCGCATGCTGAAGACGGAAGGTCTTCTGAAAGAGGATCCGATGATCTTCGTGGTGCAGGAACTGATCTCCGAGTACCACGGCGATCTGCTGCCGGGAACCTACTCGCTGAAGACATCCATGACCGCGCAGGATATGTTTCCGATCCTCGCACAGGATTATGTGATGAAGGATGACGGAACGGTCGTACCGGTCGAGGATGATGACGAGGATACGTCAACGGAGCCGGAGACGGACAGCCTTGACGGCGCAGAAAACGCCGAAGGCGCGGATACGGAGGTTACGGAAGATAACGGTGACGCGGAAGGCGGCGAAGCTGCCGATGGCGGTGAGACTGCTGATGGCGGTGAGACTGCCGGAGAGGAAGCGGCTGAGGGATGATCGTTGATGAGCGTATGATCACCTATATTAATTCGCTGGATCACGGGCATACGCCCTTCCTTGAAGAGCTGGCGAGAACGGCTGCCGAGGAGGATGTTCCCATTATCCGCCGCGATATGCAGAGCTTTCTGAAGACATTTCTGGCCATGAAACAGCCGGAGAGGATTCTGGAAGTCGGCGCGGCAGTCGGTTTTTCCGCGATCCTGATGGCGGAATACGGGCCGGCCGATTGTCATATCACGACGATCGAAAATTATGAGAAGAGAATTCCCGTTGCGCGTGAGAACTTTCGGAGATCCGGATATGAATCGAAGATCACCCTGCTTCCCGGTGACGCCGCAGAGATATTGAAGTCCCTGCCGGATCCATTCGATTTTATCTTTATGGACGCGGCAAAGGGACAATATATCAACTTCCTGCCGGAGATCATCAGGCTCATGCGGCCCGGCAGTGTATTGATCTCGGATAACGTTCTGCAGGACGGCGATATCGTGGAATCACACTATATCGTAGAGAGGAGAAACCGCACGATCTACAAGAGGATGAGGGAATATCTGCGGGCGCTGAAGGACGATGAACGGCTGGAGACTTCGATCCTGCCGGTCGGCGACGGAATCAGCCTGTCAGTGATGAGATGAATGCAGGAGAGAATCTATGAGAAACAGAAAGAAACCGGAACTGCTGATTCCGGCAAGCTGCCTTGAGGTATTGAAGGTTGCGGTCGCTTTTGGCGCGGATGCCGTCTATATCGGCGGTGAAGTCTTCGGGCTTCGAGCCAAGGCGAAAAACTTCAGCCGTGAGGATATGGCGGAGGGAATCCGTTATGCGCACGAGCATGGTGTAAGAGTGCATGTGACCGTCAACATTATGGCTCACAACTACGATATTGAGGCAGTTCGTGAATACCTGGCTGAACTCGGGGAGCTGAAACCGGACGCGCTGATCATTGCCGATCCGGGTATTTTTCAGCTTGCCAGGGAGATCTGTCCGGAGATCGACAGACACATCAGTACGCAGGCCAATACAACGAACTATGTATCCGCGAAGTTCTGGCATGACCAGGGCGCTTCCCGCATCGTGACGGCGCGCGAGCTTTCTCTGAACGAGATCAAAGAACTGCGTGAGAAGGTCCCGGAAGACCTGGAGGTCGAGACCTTCGTTCACGGCGCGATGTGCATTTCGTATTCCGGCAGATGCCTTCTGTCCAATTATTTTACGGGAAGAGACGCGAACCGCGGTGCCTGCACGCATCCGTGCCGCTGGAAATACTCCGTTGTCGAGGAGACGAGACCGAACGAGTATCTCCCGGTCTATGAGAACGAGCGGGGAACCTTCATCTTCAACTCCAAGGATCTGTGCATGATCGAGCATATTCCGGACCTCATTGAAGCCGGCATTGACAGCTACAAGATCGAAGGACGCATGAAGACCGCTCTCTACGTGGCAACCGTTGCCAGGACATACCGGAAGGCGATCGATGACTATCTGGCAGATCCGGCTCTTTATGAGAAAAACCTTCCGTGGTACCGTGAGCAGATCTCGGACTGCACCTTCCGCAATTTCACGACCGGTTTCTTCTACGGAAAGCCGAGCGAAGAAGACCAGATCTACGACAGCAACACCTATATCACCAATTACACCTATCTCGGCGTGTCGCAGGGCGTCGATGAGAGCGGCTTCACGGTGATCGAGCAGAAGAACAAGTTCCTGGTCGGCGAAACGATCGAGATCATGAAGCCTGACGGCACCAACCTCGAGGTGACCGTCAAGGCAATCTACGATGGCGAGGGCAACGCGATGGAGTCGGCGCCGCATCCGCAGCAGGAGCTTCATGTCGACCTCGGTGCTGCGACAGAGCCGCAGGATATTC